>SKLB01000197.1 GCA_007123465.1 Spirochaetales bacterium | reverse complement strand
CGGAGAAGCGTGCATCGTCGCTGCCACCGGCATCCGGATGGACCTCTTTGGCGCGCCGGCGGTAGGCGCGCTTGATGTCCTGGCTGTCCGCGTCGCGCGGTACCCCGAGTGTTCGGTAATAATCCCATTTCTCTGCCATAAGCCGCTCCGTTTCCTAGGTATAGAAAAACCAAGATGCACGGTTTCGTCAAGCACACGAACAGCCGGTTGCCACAGTATCGTTGACATTGGCCGCGCCGCGCCGGTAGGCTGTAACGGCCTATGCTCGCTCAACATCCGCACTATCCCGAGGTTCCACCGCAGCTATCCGAGCTGTTCGCAGAAGAGGGCCTCTCGCTGCTCGGTATTGCCGAGTGCAGCGGCGACGCGCAAGCGGCGGCACGTTACCAGCGATGGATCGACTCAGGCCACGCCGCGCAGATGCACTATCTGATGCGCCACGCGCCGCTGAAGTACTCTCCGCAGCAGTTGCTGCAGGGGTGCCGCTCCATTCTGATGGCCGGGATGAACTACTACCGCCGCAGCGCCGCAGAACCTGGGCAGCCGCGGGTAGCGCGCTACGCCTGGGGTCGTGATTATCATCTCGTGCTCGGCAAACGGTTGCGGCGTCTGGCTCGGCGGCTCGGTCAGCGCTACGGCGATCAGCAGTTCAGCTCCTTCACCGATGCTACCCCGCTGGATGAGCGCTTCTTCGGTGAGCGCGCAGGCGTAGGATTCAGTGGGCGCAATACCTTACTGATCAGCGGTCAGTACGGCAGCTGGTTTCTGCTGGGCGGGATACTTTCAACGCAGCACTTCCCTGCTACGCCCGCGCCGCAAGGCAGCCACGGCGCCTGCCCGCGAAGCTGTACGCGATGCATTGATGTCTGCCCGACCGGAGCATTGCTGGGGCCAAACCGAATCGACGCTTCGCGTTGTATCTCTTATCTGACCATCGAACTGCGCGGTTCGATTCCAGCGCAGCTTCGCCCTGCCATTGGAAACTGGTTATTCGGCTGCGATCTATGCCAGGAAGTCTGCCCGCTCAATCTGCGTGCTCAGGTTACCAGCGAGCCGGACTTTCTGCACGACCGAGCCGGCGAGTCACCGGATCTGAGCGGGATTCTGGCTATCGAAACCGACCAGCAGTTTGCCGGCCGTTTTGCCGGAAACCCTCTGATGCGCGCACGGCGACAGGGGCTGGTACGCAACGCGTGCGTGGTAGCAGCCAATACTCGCCGGCACGACCTCAAGCCGCTGCTTCAGCGCCGCAGCGCCGACTCGGATGCCGTCATTGCCGAGCACGCACGGTGGGCACTGGCAGTTCTCGCTGCCGATGAGACTGAGATTGCCTCGGAATAGTTTGGGTCTCGTTGTAGAAATACGGGCGTCGACGAAGCACGTGAATGTCGATTAAGACCTTCAACCGTGACAGATACTCCCGCACCGTCATCCTCAGCGAAGCCACGCCGTTGACGTCGCGCGCGCGGTACGCCACCGCCTCAATCTGGTAGTGGTCGGCGATGTAGAGCGCACGCTCGGCGTGAAACCCCTGTGAGATCACCGTGATTTGCGACTGCCCGTAAACCCGCTGCGCGCGGAGAATCGAATCGTACGTGTTGAATCCGGCGTGATCGAGATAGATGGATTCTACCGGAACACCGCGCTTGATCAGTTCTTCGCGCATGGCAGCAGGTTCGTTGTACGAGACATGGCGATTGTCACCGCTTGCCAGGATGTAGCGAACCTTACCGGCGTCAAACAGGTCAACGGCGGCGTCTATGCGATGGGAGAAATAGGGGTTTATGCCGCCGCCAGGTTGGTACCTGGCAGTGCCGAGAAGCAGGCCAACATCGTTGTATGGGACTTCATTCAGACTGTCGTAGACAAAAGCACTGGCGTGCTGTTCAACCACGGTATTGGCATAGAATACCAGCACGATGAACAGCAGCAGAGAATAGCGCGCTACGTAACTGGCAGCGCGCAGCAGGCGCGCAGCTCTATCTGATGCGGTAGTGGCAGGTGGACGCGAAACAGATTCCTTAGGTTCGGCCCCGCAATCTCGAAATGACATCAATGGCTTTGAGCCGCACCTCGCGAATGTAGTTGCCGGAGGCTACCTCGAGCAGTGCGTCAATCACAGCCGGATCCGAGATGCCGCCGCTGGCGACGGCTATTTTTTCGATAGCCAACAGCGAAGCAAACGCCAGATTGTTGTCCGGCGCAGGCTGTACAGTCTGGCGGCTCAAGACTCGTGCGACGTGGTTGGTAACCTCGTTCTCATCGTTGATTCCGATGAGGCCGAGAGCATAAACCGCCTCTGACAGCACCATTGGCTCGGGATCATCGCGCAGGATCGTCAGCAGCACCTGTTTGGACCGCTCACCGCCGATTTCACCGAGGAGCCCTGCGGCTTCGCGGCGGATTTCCGGGTAGTTGTTCATGACCCGACTGCCGCCGGTTGTGACTCGGCGACCGGTGCCTTCGGTTGCCAGCGATTCAAGAACGATGAACAGTGATGGGTTGTCTTCGGTCAGTGCGCCCGACTGGATCATCGAACGAATGCTCTGCAGCGCCAGCAGTTTCATCTCCCGATTCTCGGATAACGCCTGGCTTCTGATGATCTGCAGTTCGACGTCCTGGCTGAGATAGAGTTCCTCAATTGTGTATTGGCGACGTTCCTCAGTGTCAGCCTGTTGAGCAAATACCGCCGGGCTCAGTATCAAAGCTACTGCAATAATAATTAGAAGAAATCGCTTCATCGGACGCTCCTCGCTCGAGACTACTACTCAGAGTATAGTCTAAAAGACGTCAACTTTCCAGTTCCCATCTACATTTCGCAGGCGGTAGAGTATGACCGGTCGGCCGCGTACAACCATAATCGCTTCCACCTGGTCGTTACTGAGAAAGCGCAGATCATCCAGGCGCGCGTCGGCGCGACTGGGACCAACTACCCATTCAAAGTAATCGCGCAGGTTCTGCAGCTCGATTTCATTGCGCTGCAGAATAGGCATACGCGAGATTTCGCGCAGTGTCTGGGGGTCGGAGTATGTGCGGCGGTACTCCGGGGTTAGATAGTCGAGCCAGCGCTGATAGTCACGGCGTGCGATGACGCTGTTGAGCTCGCTGATTGTCTGTTCTACCTCGCTGAAGGTGCGTTCAAAAACTTCCTCGCTTACCTCGAACTCTTGCGGCTCAACCGCCTCTTCCTCGGTTGGAGCAGCCGGGATCACAGGCTCGGCGGGCGCGGGCTCGGCAGGCGCCTCCGGCTCCGGTTCAGCGGGCGCTACCGGTTCTTGCGCCGGCCGCTCCTGCGGCTGCGGCGCAGCAGCGCAGCCTGCAGTCAGAAGCAGCAATGCAGCAGCCAGCGCAATCAGGATCAAAGTTGCTCTATTCATTCTGTATCTATAGTAACTGCGCAGCAGCAGCCTGTCAAACCGTGGTGAAGCTGCCCGCGGTGCAATAGCTTGCACGGCGGGCTGATTGCACGCTACTATGCATTACGATGTCAACTGCACAGGACGTGCTGAAGATTCTTCAAGGTTGCACCAGGAAAACTCGCGGCTCTGAGGTTGCGTTTTCACAGTTGGTTGCGTTCACCAACAAGTATCTCGAACGCTACGCCGAGGAGAACCCTGAACTTGCGGATCTCGAGGAGAACACCGAGAATCTGCTCGCCGCGCGGTTGATCGAGCTGGAAAAGCAGGGACGCCTGGCAATCCGCTACGAGGGCAGCCGCATTGAATCAATCGATTTCCCCGAGTACTACACAGCGTTGATTCACGCTCACTATCGCAAGCTACACGAGCGGCCGTCATTGCCGTTCCCGTCCGAAGAGACCTTTGATATAGTTATCCCCAACTCGGTGATTCAACCGATCGATGTCAAGACCGACTTCGTCACGTGGCTGGGAAAACAGCCCGATAGCGGCGCGCGCGTGCTGCGGCTGATGTTTCCAGAAGGGTTAAAGACGATCATCGCTACTACCGATCTGTTACCGCGGGTACTGGTTGAAGCCTCGGTGCACAAGATTCGCGGGTACCTGCGCAGCGAGAAGAACGTCAGCTATATAAAAAGCAAATTGAGCGGCGTGTTTCGCAACCGCGAAATGGTTCTGGCCGAGATGCTCGGCAAGATTCTGACAACTCCCGATGATGCGGTGCGTTCGGTGCTGCAGCCGTCAGAGTTCAGTTTTCATTTCTGGACAACTCTCTCCAGCGTGCTGATAAAAGATCTGGCGGGCAAGAAAGACAAGATGCAGGAGGATCACGACTACGCCCAGGCGGCGTACCTGCTCGGCTACTACAACGTGTACTACAAGGGTATTCTGCAGCGCAAGCGCGAAACCGAAGCCGCGCTGCAGACTCTCGACACTCGTTTACGCAAACCGCCGTACGCCTTCAGCATCACCGACATCTACAACTTCACCGACTCCAAAGGCGTGCTGCTCACCAAGCGTTACAGCACCGATAACATCAACGAATACCTTGCCGAGCAGCTACGAGGAGATGGCCAGAAACAGCTGGCGCCGCTGGTACGCCTCAAGGGACCGGGCAACAAAGAGTATTATATTCGTCACGAGTACGTATTGCAGGTCCTGATGGAGGGGCTGTTTCAGGCTTCGCGCGATTTTGCGGATCACTTTATTGAGAGCTGGGGTACCGACATGAAGGCCGATCGACGCCCTCGGGAGATGACCGATCAGAGTGCCTTCGAAGCCGCCGTTCAGGAGAGAATGGAGCAACGCTATCCTGTTCTGTGTGCCCTGTGCCGGTTTGACCTGATCTACCTCTGCGCCACAGAGCAGAAGATCATGGGTGAGGCCGCAGCCGAAGTCAACCGCATAATTGACCGCGAACAACGCACCATGCGCCCGATGCACGTGGTTTTGAATCTGGATCGCGAGAAGCTGGCGGCCGACGCCAGACTGCTGCTGCCCTTCTGGCAGGCAATTCCGTGGCTGCACGGAATTGTGCGCTTCCTGCAGCGCGCGTTCATGGGAACCAAGACCCCGGGCTATCTGGAGCGCAGCCGCAATTCGCGCCGCAGGCGCCGCGGCGTGGGCCGTCGCCGCGCTGCGGCTCGGGTGCCGCAGAACGCCGACGGAGCAGCAGTAACCGAAACGCAGCCGACTACCATGCAGCTTGCAGCTTCCGGCGATGCCGCGTCTACAAGCGCTGCGCGCACCAAAGCCCGCTCCGGGAACCAGGCAGCTACACGCAAAGTTAAGGCTCAGGAGTTCAAGCAGCGCATCGAAGAGTTGCAGCGGGCCTACGTGGGTGAAGGCGGCAATGTTGATGCCAGGCTCGAGGAACTGATCGAGCGCTGGAATCCGCTACTCGATCCGGTTGCCAAGAGTAACCTGGTTGAGGACGTGAACTCGCTGGTACGCGATTTCCTCAGGCGCATGAAAGTCGGTTTTCGTCTGATACCACCGGATCGGGCGCGTATTCAGGGTTTTGCTGAAAAACTCTCGCAGAGTGAAGTCTTCGATCAGATCCGCCGTAAGGATGCGTTGAAGACCTACCTGGAACTCTACATGCTCAAGGTACTCGGAAAGATATCGTGAACTCCCCCACGGTAACACTGATCACCGGTGATCGAGGTGCGGGTAAGACAACAGTGTGCGAGAAGCTATATCGGCGTGCTGTGGACCGCGGACTTGACGTGTGCGGAATTATCAGTTACGCGGTCTTTGACGCAGCCGATCGGAAGGTCGGCATCGACGCGTTTACTATTTCTGCCGGTACAACTGCTCCGCTGGCGCGCAAGGACGGCAGCTTGCCCGGCTCTCGCTGGGCATGCTACTCGTTCAGTGACGAAGCGTTCAACAACTGCGTGCGGGCAACCGTACAGGCGCTGGACGAGGGCGCTGATCTGTTGATCCTGGACGAGATCGGGCCGCTGGAACTGGCGGCCCAGAAGGGCTTTCTGCCAATACTCAGGTTTCTCGAAGGCTCGCAGTTGCCGCACCATACCGTAGCCGTTGTCCGCCCATCACTGCATGAACGGCTGCAGCGCTTCTTTGCGCACTCTAGGTCACGTCCCGATATCCGCAGCGTGTGCGTGAGCGCCGACAGCCGTGACCGACTGCTCGGTGAAATGTTCAACTCAGACGATCAGTTCCTGTAGTGTCATCTCTCCCATAAAACTCAGTGAGTCTACGCACGCCTGGAAGAGCCGCATGCACATGATCGAGTCATCCAGTCCGCGATGCGCTGTTCCGCGCGGCAGCGCGAGCTCGGCTGCCAGAGCCTGCAAGCCGTAGCTCTTCTGGCGTGGAAAGGCACGCTGCGCCAGTACCTGGGTATCGATGATGATATTTGTCAGGCTCGGCAAGCCGGCGGCATCGAGCGCGGCACGCAGGAACCCTACGTCAAACTGGGCGTTATGCGCAACCAGCACCGTACCCTCGACAAAGTGCATGAACCGCGGCAGCACCTCTTCTACCGGTGGTTTACCGGTGACCATTGCGTCGGTTATGCCGCTGACCGCGCCGGCGTGTTGCGGAATTGTTACGCCTGGGTCAACCAGCGCGTCGAACGAATCAAGAATCTTTCTTTCGCGAAACTTCACCGCACCAAACTCCACGATCCGGTCGGTGGCAGGATAGAGCCCGGTGGTTTCAAAATCAAAAGCGGTGAATGTAACTGCGTTGACGGAAAGCGAAAAATCCATAGCTGCCCCTGACGGTACGTGCTGCTTGCGGCGCTTTTCAGTCCGCGCTTATCGATTCAATACGGCTGTTAATGAACGCTTCGATCCGTTCCAGCTTGCCGCGGACGAGACGCTGCGCCTCGTCAAGTGAGCTCTCCACGGCAGCCGGTGAGGACGCGTAGAACTTGATCTTGGGCTCGGTGCCGGAGGGACGTGCGCTGACAACCGTATTGTCCTCAAGCAAGAACTGCAGCACGTTTGAGCGCGGTAAATCCTCGATTGCGGTTGTGCTGCGGCTTGCAAGGTCGGTTACGGTACCCTGCTGCACATCGCGGATGCGCACAACGGCAATCTGAGCGATCTGTGCAGGCGGGTTGTCACGCAGCTGTTGCATCAGCGCCTGCATGGTGGCAACGCCGGCCTGACCCGGAAAGTAACGAGAGATCGTGATCTCCTCGTAGTAACCGAACTGCCGATAGATCTCATGCAGCCGTTGTACTACCGATTTTCCCTGACGCACATGGTAGAGTGCCATCTCAACAGTCAGCAGCACCGCTGAAAAGGCGTCCTTGTCGCGTACCTCGCTGCCGATCAGGTAGCCGTAGCTCTCTTCGTCACCCATCACGAAGGTTGGCTGGCCGGGCTCGGACTCCCAGCGGCGGATCAGTTCGGCTATGTGCTTGAAGCCGGTCAGAGTATCGAACACTTCGGCTCCGTAGTGCTCGGCGACTGCACGCTGCAATTCAGTGGTAACGATGGTTTTGACAAACGCGGGCCGCTGCGGCAGAGTCCCGGTCTCTTTCAACGAGGAAAACAGATAGTCTACCAGCAGTACACCGAGTTGATTACCGGTCAGCAGGCGAAAATCGGTTCCATCGGGTACTGCAATACCAAGGCGGTCGCCGTCGGGATCGGTGGCCATGACCAGATCTGCGCGCTGCTTGCGGCCAAGATTGAGAGCCAGCTCCAGCGCCGGCGCTTCTTCAGGATTGGGAAACTCAACCGTTGGGAACTCACCGTCGGGTTCTCGTTGTTCTGGCACCGTGGTTACCTCTACCCCAACCTCGCGCAGTATGCGTTCTACAAACGGTGCACCGGTACCGTGAAGCGGTGTGTAGACAACCTTGACGTCACCGCCGTGAGCTTCCATCATTTCGGGACGCACCGACTTGCGTTTGACCATCTCAATGTAGGCGTCGTCCGCGTCTGCATCGAGGTAGACCAGCATATTGCGTTCGAGCGCCTGCTGCTCGCTGATCCGCTCGATGCCATCGCTGACCCTGGCCACCTCATCAATTATGCCCGTATCGTGCGGTGGGATAACCTGTGCTCCTCCGGCCCAGTAGACTTTGTAGCCGTTGTACTGCGGTGGATTGTGGCTGGCGGTCACCACTATCCCGACGGTGGCGCCGAGTCGACGCACGGTGAACGATAGCTGAGGTGTCGGGCGCAGTCCGCGGAACAGATAGGTCTGGATGCCGTTGGCTGCCAGCACCAGCGCCGACTGCAGCGCGAACTCTGGTGAGTAACGGCGCGAATCATGCGCGATTACGGCGCGCAGCGTTCCGTCCGGCGCTTTTTCGCCGTGACGCGTTGCATATTGCGCCAGTCCCTGGCTGGCGCGCTGCACCACAAACGGGTTCATGCGGTTGAAACCGCCACCGATAACGCCGCGCAACCCGCCGGTGCCAAACTCGAGATCGGTATAGAATCGATCCGATAATTCCTGCTGATTGTCTGCCTGCAGCAGATCTCGAACCTGATTGCGGAAAACTTCATCCTTCTCGAGTGCAACGTAGCGTTGTGCTCGATCGATGATTTCCTGCCTCTTCATTGCTGTTCTCCTTATCAAGGATCACGGCTATGCCGGATCGAGCAGTCTCAGAAGCTCCAGAGGCTGTTCGATTACCAGTTGAGCGCCGGCTTGCTGCAGTTCGGTCGGGCTGCGAAAACCCCACGCCACACCTACAGCAAGTGCGCCGGCGGCCTGTGCGGTAGCCATGTCAACATCGGAGTCTCCCACAAACGCGGTGCGCGCGGCTGAAGCGCCCATAGCCTCTATCGCCAGCAGGGTGGTCTGCGGATCGGGCTTCTTGACGTAGTCCGGGTGGTCACCTTTGACAAAGGCAAAGCGGTAATCACTGAGCAGCTCCTTGACCACCAGCTGGGTCAGCTCATCGGGCTTGTTGGATACGATCGAGAGTTCAACGCCGCGCTGACTCAGCTCCTGCAGCAGCGGCAGCACACCATCGTAGGCTACTGTTCGCGTTGCCGGCTGGGCGCGGTACTCGCGCTGAAACTCATCGATGCAGCGCTGGATCGACGATTCCGACTGTTCTTCAGCCGGCAGCGTCTTCTCTACCAGCACCCGCGCACCCCAACCGACCCGGTAGCGGTATTGCTCGGTTGAAACGCTTTGGTAGCCGAGTGTTGTCAGCGCACGATTCATTGCGTCGGCAATATCTGGTAAGGTGTCGAGTAAGGTTCCGTCGAGGTCAAATACTACCGCGTTGATTCCCATCGCGTTACGATACCCGCCGGCACAATGAGAGTCAAGGACAGGCGTTTGGCAAGAGATCAGAAACTCCCCCGCGCGGGGCCGCACGCGTTCGAAACCCACTATCAGCAACTCTTCGGCGCGCGTTGGCCCGAGCTGCGCCGGGCGTTGCTGCTGCCGGCGTGTCAGGTTGCTCTGAGTGACGGACTGCTACAGCCGTACTACCTCGATGAGGCGTCCATTGCTGCCGCAGACGCACTGCCGCTTACAGCCGGAGACCGGATCATCGATTTCTGCGCTGCTCCCGGCGGCAAGAGCCTGGCGCTGGCTCGGCGGCTGCCGCCGGGTGCTACGCTGATCTGCAACGAGCGCTCCTCGGCGCGTCGTGCGCGGCTGCACCGAGTGCTCGACAGCCACCTGCCGCGGCAGCTGCGCCGGCGCGTCAGCGTCAGCGGTCACGATGCAACCCGCTGGGGGTTGATGCAGCCGTCCTCGTGTCAGCGGATTCTGCTCGACGTTCCCTGTTCGTCCGAACGTCACGTGATCGCTGATGCAACGCACCTTGGCCGTTGGTCTGCCTCCAGACCGCGACGGCTGTCGATTCAGGCTTTTGCGCTGCTGGCCTCAGCTATCGATGCGTTGGCGGGCGGTGGTTCGCTGCTCTACGTAACCTGTGCGCTGACTCCAGCAGAGAACGATCAGGTGATTGCCAGAGCGTTCCGCAAGCGCGCCGGGCAGGTGGAATATCAAACGCCTCAACTGCCCTGGGGCGAGCCTACAGAATACGGTGTTCACGTACTGCCCGATGCGGCAGAGGGCCGCGGCCCGCTCTACGTCTGCCTGCTGCACAAGATTCTGCCTTGACAGACGCACTGCGCCTGTGGTGTGGTTGCAGCCGTGAGGCTTAACTACCAGGACGAACTCAACCCCGAGCAGTGCCGGGCCGTGGAGACAATCAACGGCCCGGTTTTGATTATTGCAGGCGCCGGATCGGGCAAGACCCGTGTGATCACGTATCGGATATCAAACATGCTGGCAGCCGGCGTACCGCAGAGCGCCATTCTGGCGCTGACGTTTACCAACAAAGCCGCGCGCGAGATGGCGCTGCGCGTTCGTGAGCTGGTGGGGCGCAAGTTGCCCAGCCTGGTTGTCTCGACGTTTCACGCCTTTGGGGTACGAATACTGCGCGAACAGATTCACCGGCTGGGCTATAGAGATAACTTCAGCATCTACGACACTCACGATCAGATGTCGCTGTTGAGAGAGACTGCGCGTGAGATCAAGTTCTCACTGGACAACGTTGACCTCTACGCCACCCTGACGGCGTTTTCCAGAATCAAGAGCGGTTTCACGGTCTGGGATGATCAGACTCTGCCGTATCAGACCCTGTACAACGAGTATCTGTCGCACATGCGGCTCTACAACGCGCTGGACTTTGACGATCTGATCCAGCTTCCGATCAGGATTCTGAGCGATTTTCCCGAGGCGGCACAGGAATATTGCCGCCGCTTTCAGTACATCCTGGTTGACGAGTTCCAGGATACCTCGCGCCAGCAGTACCGTTTTCTGCATCTGCTGGGCGCAGAACACCAGAATGTCTGCGTTGTGGGCGATGACGACCAATCGATCTATTCCTGGCGTGGCGCCGACTACCAGAACCTGATGCAGTTTGAGGCCGACTACCCGACGTTTCAGGAGATCAAGCTCGAGCGCAACTATCGCTCCAGCGATACCATCCTGGCGGCGGCCAATGGGGTGATTGCGCATAACACCAACCGCAAAGGCAAGAATCTATGGACCGGCAGTAACGGAGGCTCGCCGATCGAGCTCTATCACCCCGAGGACGAACGCGCCGAGGCAGCGTTCATCTGCGAGCGCATCAAGACCCTGGCTATCAAGGAGAAGCTGAAGTATCACGATATCGGGGTTCTGATCCGCACCAACAACCTGGCCCGTGCTCTGGAAGAAGGATTCCTGGCCGAAAAGATCCCCTACCGCATGTCCGGCGGCGAGAGCTTCTTTCAGCGCCGCGAAATCAAGGATCTGATCTCCTATATGAGATTGTGTGCCAACCCTGACGACGATATCAGCCTGCTGCGTGTCATGAATACGCCGCGGCGCGGCGTAGGCCGCAAGACGCTTGAGGTGCTGCAGGAGCTGGCGCGTGTGCAGAGCATCTCGCTGTTTTCGGCAATGCACGCCGCCGCAGCTGCCGAAGATTCGCCGCTGTCGCAGCGTGTGCGCTCGGATCTCGCGGAGTTTATCAACCTGATCGAGGGATACCGTACCAGGCTGCTGTCGGGCAGACGGATGGCCGAAACGCTTACGGCGCTGATTGCCGAGATCGACTACTGGGCGCACCTGGTGAGCGAGCATCAGCGCAACGATAAGGTAGCCAAGTGGAAGTTTCGTAACATTGAGCTGTTCATCGACATCGTGCGAGCCTATGAAACAGACCCCGACAATCTCGACCGCGGACTGTTCCAGTTTCTCAATCGGATCACATTGCAGCTGCGCGACGACATCGAGCAGGACGACGACAAAGGCAAAGTCAACCTGATGACGATTCACGCCGCCAAGGGACTTGAGCACGAGGTGGTGTTTGTGGCCGGGGTTGAGAATGGAATCATTCCGCACGCGCGCGCGATCGAAGAGAACGAGGCCAACATCGAAGAGGAGCGCCGCCTGTTCTACGTGGCGATAACGCGCGCCAGACGCAAGCTCTACCTCACCTCGTGCAGGCGGCGCAAAGTTATGCGCGAGGTCATCGAATGTGCGCCTTCACCGTTTCTGGAGGAGATCCCGGCCGAGCTGGTACAGTTTTCAGAAATCGACGTAACGGTTGAACAGAGCGAGGCCGCCGACTACTTTGCGCTGATGAAGGCCAAGTTTGCGCGTTCGGCTACGTGAGCTCAACCTGACGCAGGCCCCTTACGCAGCAGTCGCCGTCTCGGGGTCAGCTTGCGTACGCTGTCGGATATGTTGAGGCAACGGTCGCCCACGTGCTCGAGGTGCGACACGATATCGATGAAGGCAAGCTCTGCCTTGATATCGGCTTCTTCATTGTTGCGCAGCACTTCGCTGACCCGCCGCTTCAGCTTGTCGCGCACCTCGTCAATGGTATCCTCCATGCGATTGGCCACGTCCCAGTTCGGAGTGTCGATATTGCCGGCCAGGTAATCGCTGTTGTACTTCAGAAAGTCCAGAATCTGTGAGGTGAAGTCGAAAAGTTCATCACGGCTCTGCTGGTGGAAGCGGTAATTCTTGCGGTAACTGAGTTCGAGCAGACGCATCGTCTTGTAGCAGTCGTCACTGATCAACGAAACCTGCTGCGCGGTGCGTTGTTGTTGCTGTATTCGTTCGGCCTGCGT
>SKLB01000346.1 GCA_007123465.1 Spirochaetales bacterium | reverse complement strand
CCGGCCCTTTGATGGTTATGTAATGCGACATCCCGCTGCGTTCGCCGTCCGGCGCGCAGACCCATACGTCGTGGTCTTCGCTCAAGGCGTTGCGCAGCGCCTCCAGCCCGGGGCTGAACACGCCGTCGTCATTTGTAAGCAACAGTCTCATGCGTTATCCTCAACGCGTACCCCCGCGCTCGCCCGACACACAAAAGCCTCGGGGTGGAAGCCAAAAATACGCTCGTATTCGTCCAGTCTGCTGTAGTATGCATCGATGGCGCTGTCTTCAACAAGCGCTATCGCGCAGCCGCCGAACCCGTTGCCGGTGATGCGGATGCCGAGCACGCCGCGGGTCTCCACCGAACGCTTGACCAGCCAGTCGATCTCGGGACACGAGACCTCGTACAGATCCCGCAGGCTGGCGTGCGAGCGGGACAACAGGCGGCCGGCGGCGTGATAATCTCGTTTGCGCAACGCCTTGACTAGCTCTTTCACGCGCTGGTTCTCGTGCACAACGTGCAGACAGCGGCGTCGTGCGGTCTCGGGTACTATACCCATTACCGCGTCCAGATCATCGAGCGTGAAGTCGCGCAACGCACGACCGGCCTTGCGCTCCTGCAGCACGTCGACACAGGTGCGACAGTCCGCCAGCCGCTCTTCGTACTCGGCGCGCGCCGGCGATATCGGCACTCGAGAATCGGTGACCACCAGACTGATGCCGGACAGATCCAGCCCCACCGGAACAAATTTACCGCTGCGGGTATCAATCGACAATGCAGTACCAGGCTCAGCGTGCTGCGCTGTTACGCACTCGCTGGTGCCTACCGTTCGACCGATGAAATCGCGCTCGGCGGCAACCGATATCTCGGTGCGCTCCGCGGCGGACAGACCCAGCTGCAGCAAGCTATCGAGCGCGGACACAGCCGCAGTGGTGATGGCCGCCGAAGAGGCCAGCCCGATGCCACTGGGAACGTCGCCACAGATAGTTGTGTTGATCCCCGGTATTGCTGCCTGACGCTGCACCAGTTGCGCGATAACCCCCTTGACCAGGTTGGCCCAGCGATCCTCGCGCTTGTAGCGCAGCCCGCTGATGGTGGTGCGCTTGCGTTCACCGTAGTCGGCGGCAAAGAAACGCAAGGACTGGTCCTTACGCCGCGAAAGAGCCACAAACATGCGCCGATTCAGGCCGACCTGCAGCACCATCCCTTCGGATTCCTCGGTATGAGCCCCCATGAGGTTGACCGTGCCCGGCGCCGACACGACTATTTCAGGGACAGAATCAAACTCTGCCCTGTGGTGAGTGCTCACAACTGTCATCGTGCGGGGCCCCCTGAGGTATCTACCTAACGCTGGTATTCTACCGGATTCAGCGCAACTATTCAACAAAGTCCTGAATTCGAGTACCCTCGCAGACGTGAGAAAACGCAGATTGCTTCTGACAGGCAGCGCCGCTGCAGTCTACGCCCTGGCGGTACCCAACGAGCTGCTCTCCGAGGGCAGTATCGTGCTCGCTCTGGTTGCGCTGTCCGGTTACTTTGCCGCTTTGGCTGCTGCCGACAGCTACCGTGAAGCCCGATGGATCGGTGTCCTGTTTGGTGCTCTCTCGACGCTGCTATCCAACTACTGGCTGATGTACTTCGGCGATTTCTCGGTCTGGACTATCGGGGGAGTGACCCTCGGCTACGCCGTTTATCACTCGCTGCTGGGACCGATTCTCAAACGCGCGTGGCAGAACCCGCGGGTCTGGCGCGCACTGTCGGTAGCCGCTGTCTGGGCGGCCTACGAGTACCTCAAGTCGATTGGATTCCTGGCCTACCCATGGGGACTCATCTCCTACCCTGCAGCGCGCAGTCTGACGCTGATTCAACACGTGGATATCACCGGCGTGTGGGCGCTGTCGTTTGTGTTTGCCGCGTTCAACGCGCTGGTTGCCGAACAGATGCTACCGGCGCTGCAGAGCGGCCGCCCCGCAGGCCCCCATCCGTCTGAGACCGGGCCGCGGCCAGCCGGCGAGCTGCTGCGCCAGTTGCTGTGGCTGTGCGCAATTGTAGCGCTCATGCTGGGCTACGGTATCATACGGCTGCGTACGCCGATAGCGCAGGTTGGCACTGTCCGCATGGTGCTGGTACAGCAGAATATCGATGCCTGGCAACGAGGGCGTGAGCAGGACGCACTGCGTCGCGCGCAGGTGCTCAGCCGCCGTGCCGTTGATGCCGCCGGCGATAGCGCTGTTGACCTGGTGGTGTGGAGCGAGACGTCGCTGCGGCGCCCGTACCCGGAATACCGGCAATTCTTTGCAACAAACCCGCTCGACTACCCCTTCGAACGTTTCATCCGCGATCTCGGCGTTCCCCTGCTGACCGGTGCCCCCTACATTGCCGATCAGCAGAACTGGGACGTCTATAACGCTGCAATCATGATCGACCGCAACGCCGAGCTGGTACAGTACTACGGCAAACAGCATCTGGTTCCATTTGCCGAGAGCATTCCCTTCTGGGATGTCGCCCTGGTACGCCGCTTTTTCCAGCAGGCCGTTGGACTGTACGGTGTCTGGAGTGTAGCGCCTGATTACCGCATATTCGAGCTGCCCGATACTGGTTCCGATGCCGGCGGGCAAACGTTCAAATTTGGGACCCCAATCTGTTTCGAGGACGCCTTTGCCTATCTGATACGCGGTTTCGTGCTGTCCGGAGCCGATCTGCTGGTGAACCTCACCGACAATTCCTGGTCTGCTACCAACTCGGCGCAATACCAGCACTTCGTGGCTGCGCGGTTTCGTCCGGTGGAGACTCGCCGCACGCTGGTTCGATCTACCAACTCCGGCTTGACCAGCGTGATAGATGCACACGGCCGCGTCATCGCCCAACTACCGATGTTCGAGCAGGCCACTCTCACCTTCGACGTTCCGGTCTACCGCGAACACCACTTGACGGTCTACACCGTCTGGGGAGACTACCTGCCGCAGGCAATGCTGGCGTTGTGGCTGATACTGGTTGTTACGCAGGCCCGCCGCGACGGCTATCTGCACCGGGCCGCTGCCAAACGCCCCTCGATAGATAAGAAAACCCCGCGCTGAGACGGGGTTCCGGCGTGCGATTGCGTCGGCGCGTACGGTTTCTGCGCCAGCGCGGCGGCTGCCTCAGCTCTTGATGTTGTACTTGCGCTTGAAGCGTTCAACGCGTCCGGCGGTATCCACCAGTTGCTGTTTTCCGGTGAAGAACGGGTGCGACGCGCTCGAAATCTCGACGTCTACCACCGGGTACTCGTTACCATCTTCATATTTGACGGTTTGCTTGCTGGAAGTTGTCGATCTACTCAGAAAGAGTTTTCCGGACGCAGTATCGCGAAATACAACGGTCTGGTACTGCGGATGAATATCCTGTTTCACTGCAAAATCCTCCGGGCTCGCTAGTCCGCAACCGATGAAGTGTTCATCGACCGCAGGAAGCTCTCATTGTTCTTGGTTTTTGTCAT
>SKLB01000268.1 GCA_007123465.1 Spirochaetales bacterium | reverse complement strand
CCCAGCGCTCCCAGCTCGGTTGCCGGCGAGACGCTCACCGGTATCCCCAGAGTATCGGCAAACAGCTGCATCCAGACGTCCGACCGCGTGGCACCACCGGCAAAACGAATCTGCTTTGGTTCTGGAACCACCTTGAGCAACCGATTGAGATGGCGCGCATGCTGGAACACGACTCCCTCGTATACCGCACGGATGATCTGTTCGCGCGTGGTACCCGCGCGCAGGCCCCACAGCGTGCCGGTGGCATTGGCGCCCAGGTCGTCACCAAAGAGAAACGGAAAGAACGTGACGTGGCTGTCTGAAGTAGCGGCCACCACCGAATTGCAGTAGTCGAAGCGCTCATTCTCAGCGATGTCGGGCAGCAGGGTCCCGATAAACCACTCCAGGTTACTGGCCGACGTCGGGCTGGCCTCGTGAACCATCCAGTAATCCGGCACACAGTGCGCCTGGATCACGTAGCGCTCAGCGGCCGCCTGTACCGCAGAAATATCACGGGTCACAAACTCGCTGATGCTCCACGTGCCGACAACAGCGGCCAGCTCGTCGGGTTGCTGCAGACCGGTTGCCAGCGCACAGGCGTTGACATCAAACAGCCCTCCAACAACCGGAGTGCCCTCACGTAGCCCCGAGGCGGCAGCGGCTGTTGCACTCACGCTGCCGACAACAGTGTGCGATGTGTGCACCGTTGGCACTGCATCGGCAATCTCGCCAATGTCGAGAAATTCAAGCACATCGGTGTCAAGCCGTCCTTCCACGTTGTTCCACAGTCCGGTTCCTGAGATGTCAGTTTTCTCGGTAGCCACCTCTCCGGTAAGAAAGCAGCGCAAGAGGTCCTTGGCCAGCATTATCTTGTCGATCCTGCGGTACGTTTCCGGCTGCGTCTGTTTGAGCCACACGAGTATGGTTGCCGTGTGCGCCGGCCACAACGGCTGCAGCGTACGCTGGTAGACCTGCCGGTCAAAATCCGGATGCGCCTGCAACCGGTTTGATACCTCGATGCTGCGCGTGTCCGTTGAAATAATGCCGGGGCCGAAACTGCCGTCACTATTGACGATGTAGACGCCCTTGCCGTGGCCGGTGGTTGCCACCGCAGCGATCTGGCCGCCAGTCAGGCCGGCGGAATCCAGCGCGTCCTTTACCGCCTCAAAGGTCAGTGCACGAGTCTCTTCAACATCGCGTTCGGCCTGCCCCGCGCTTGAGCTGATCAGCCGCGTGCGCTTACCGCTACTGCCTGATTCAACACCGTTACGGTCAAAGATTGAAGCTTTGACAACGGTCCCGCCGAGATCGATTCCAAGATAGTACGTCATGGCGCGGATTATACGGCATGTGACGCCTATCGGCAATAGTCAGCGCGTACGGTGCCAGCGGAAGATCCTCGCCACGCCGGCAAACAGAAACGCGAGCCCCATTACCGAACCAATTGCAAAACCGATGATACCGAACACCGGAATACCGTTGATTTGAGGCTGAATGTCGGCGTGCACAACCAGCGCCGAACTGATCAGCAGCGCTGAGAGGACCAGGGCAAAAGTAGTGCGAAAACCAACCCGGTCCAGCGTCTCAGAAACGGTATCTGCCTCCGGAGTGCTGATGCGCATGTGCGGATCGCGCAGCAGCCGCCTGATGTCCTGCAGAAACGCCGGTGCATCGAGCAGCGTATCGCTCCAGTTGAGTGCCGAGTCGAGTAAACGGTTACCGGCACGCCGTGACCCCAGCTGGTTTGCCCAGATCCGCGCACTGAAGCTCCTGAGATGGGTGAGCAGCTGAAACTGCGGATCCAGGCCAACGCCGATACTCTGCAGCCCACCAATAACTTTGGCAACGTAGATCAGCCGCGGCGGCAGACGCACCCCGAAGCCGATCACCATACTCAGAAGCTGTGTGAACGCCTGGGGAACATCGATGCTCTCCAACGGCCGGTCCAGATGAGCCTCCACGTAGTCGTGAACCGCAGACTCAAAAGCGATCTGGTTGACCTTGCCCTCGGCGTGCCCCATTCTCAGCAGCGAGCGCGCAACCAGCACCGAATCGAGCCGCGACAAGCCGATCATCATGAGGTTGAGATTGTCCTGCTCGTGCGGCCGCAGTGAGTACACCATGCCGAAGTCGATAAAACAGACCACGTTCTTATCCAACACCATGAAGTTGCCCGGGTGCGGATCGGCGTGGAAATGCCCGTTGATAAACAGCTGCGACAGGATGAAGTCAGCCGTGCGCCGATTGATCAGCGCCTTGTCAAATCGGCCGGTGTCATCGGCAATCACGTCTGAGATCTTGGTGCCGTGGATGAACTCCTGTACCAGCACATCGCGCGTGGTGTAGTCATCAAAAACCTGTGGTATAGCCACGGTCTTGTCATCGTGATACTCGTCGATGAACTTCTTGACGCTCAGGGATTCTTCTTCGAAGTCGAGTTCCTTGAGAATCTGAGCCTCAAACTCCTCGACAATATCGATTGCCTTGACAACCTGAAAGTAGTTGGTGCGGTGATCGAGCAGCCCGGCCAGCTGCTTGAGAATTTCGATGTCAGCCTGGATCTGTTCTTCAATACCGGGGCGCTTGATCTTCACCGCTACCGGTTGCCCGGTGGGAAGGATGGCGCGGTGAACCTGGGCCAGGGAGGCCGAGCCTTCCACCTCTTCGTGAAAGATCAGGAAGAGCCGTTCGATCGGCGCTGCAAGACTCTCCTCGACCAGTGCCCGAGCCTCGGCTGCAGGAAACGGCGCCACCGCGTCCTGCAGCTTCTTCATCTCTCTGACAATACCCTCCGGGACCAGATCTCCGCGGTCACTGAGAATCTGTCCAAACTTGATGAATGCCGGGCCCAGTTCCTCGAACGCACGGCGTAGCCGTTCACCGAAGGTCGCCCTTACCAGACGCGGCGGCCGATATTTGCCACCGCTTCTGGTCAGAGGAATAGAAAGCTTACGCAGAAATGGTCTATGGCTGACAAACTCCGCCAACCCGTATTTGGCGAGCACGGAGATAATTTCCCCATACCGCGAGACAACCGCTCCTCTGCGCAGCTTTCTTCGAAAAGTGATTGCTGTTACCCTATCGCTACGTTACTTCTGATTCAGCTTCTTCTCGAGATCGTCCAGTTTCTTGCTCAGCGCGTCGATGTCCTGCTTCTTTGGGATGCCTGCCTGCTCCATGTAGGTCTCCAGGCGCTTTTCGATCGCTTCATCGAGTCGGGTGCGCGTCTCTTCAGACTGCTTGAGGAGGTCATCCATGAACTTCTTGCCTTCCTCCTCGCTCATGTCGTACTCGTCCGAGATTCGCTTGCCGAACTCCTCGATACGCTCTTTGGCGCGCAGCGCCAGTCCGAGTCCTGCGTAAAGCCCTTCCTGAAATGGATTACGTTGTTGTGCCATTCTTTCCTCCTGTGTTTACTATTATACTGACAAATTGGCCAACCGTCGAATTCTGAGCCTCACGGCCGGTCACAACGGTGGCGTCACCAACAATGCTACTCCAAATAGTACTATTACCGATGATGCGGCCATCTCGAACCACATGTGCAGCCGGTGGCCGCGCTCGCTGTCCAGCAGCTCTCTCATACGCGACTTGAACAGTATAGTGAGAACCGACAGCAGTGACAGAGTAACCGCCATGCCGACCGACATAGACGCCACTACCACTACACCCGCGGGAATTGCCGCCAGCGCCACTGCCAGCAGCAGTACCATGGTGGCGCCGGGACACGGCACGATGCCCGACACAATCAGCGCCGAAAGAAATCCGCGCCCGGCCGCCGGGTTAGTCTCCGCATGGCCGTGGGCGTGCGAGTGTCCGTGGTGCTGCGCGACCAGCTCGCGCAGATGAGTAAACAGCAGCAGCGCGCCCAACCCCACGATGAACACCGCGGTTACCCGGGAAATCAGCGCGGTTGCCTGCTCCACGGTCGCGGCCAGCGAGAGCTGCAACACGTAGTACCCCACAGCAACAACCGTCAGCGCCGTGAGCGCGTGCAGAGCACCAAGCGCTACTCCGGCAATCACACCGTGGCGCAGCGGGGCGTTGCGTGACAGGAAGTACGAGAAAAGCAGCATCTTACGGTGCCCCGGCAGCAGCGAGTGCACAACCCCGTAGAACAACCCGAGAACCGATAGCACCATCCAGACCTCGATCCCGCCGGCGCGGACAGTCACCATCAGCTCGCGCAGCGTAGCGTGCATACGCTGCTGGATACCAACCAAGGCCTCGGTCAACGCCCCGCGCCGTTCGCTCAACTGCAGGTAGCCGGCCCCCTCTGCTGCCGGCACGTCTACCCCCGGCGCTGCGGTCTGCTGTTCGCCAACCACTGCCGCTACCGGTCCCAGGAGCATAAGTCCCAGAAACAAAGTTGCAGCCAACACTCTCAACGACGCTATAATTCTCTGCATGACACTGCTATCGTAACCCACATCGCAACGGATGTGCTACCGCCGCTGGATCGGCCTGGCCCTGCATTGATCAGCTGCGCGGGTATGGTGTAGGCTGCCGGTATGACCGAGAGCGAAACACCGCGCAGCTTCAATATTGCGCACGCGGTGATTGCCGTATACATCGGGTTGGCGCTTGCGGCGGTAGTGTTACTCGGCCCATCGCTGGCACAGCCGGCAACCGCGTTGGTTGCGCTGTCCGCGCGCTACGCCTCACTGCTGCTGGCCACACTGCCGTTGGTGGTTGCTGCTTCTCTGTGGAGCGCCGCGGTCAACCTGATTCCGCTGCCTGCCTCTTCTACCTCCACACTACGCTGCGTGCTGCAGCCTCTGCCGATCGATCCCCGGCTCAGCGGGCAGCGCTCGCGCCATCCGGCCGGCCTCGCCGCGTCGGCTGCGTGGCATCCGCTGACTCTCGTTGCCGTTGCCGTGGCCTTTGGCGTCAATTCGGGGTTCACGCTGTTCTTTGTGGTCTTTTCGGTAGTGGTAGTGAGCGTTGCCGCACTGGCGTGGCGGCGGCTCAGCGGGTCAGCCCCTGCTGACGCTGCCGATAAGCCGCTGTCCGCCGACACACCACCGGCAACGCGGTTCAGCGATATGCTGTCCAGCGAACTATATCACCGCTTGCGCCTGACGGTACTCGGACTGCTGATTGTGGTTGCAATTCACGTAGCAACCCCGCCGGCGCTGGTGCGTTTCTTCACGGCTAATCCGGCGGTCTCGGTGCTGGCAACCGTCGTGCTGGCTTTTGTCCTCTCTATGCCGGCCGAGGTGGCACCGTTTGCCGCGGCGCTGTTTTTCGGCACCACCAGCCACGGCGCGGTACTGGCGTTTGTTCTGGTTTCGGCGATCTGCCCTGCCCGCGCGCTGCTTCCGGCGTGGAACGCCACCGGCGCCGCACGCGCAAGCGTTATCCGTTCGACGCTCGGCTTCACGCTGGCCGCCACGGCTCTGATTGTTCTGTTGACACTGCCAATCAGCGATTTTGCTGCCGGAGGCCTGTGGTGAACGCCGACCTGTTGAAGCGCCGGTTGTGGGCTGCAATCCTGCTCGGTTACTTTGCGGCTATCCTGGCGCTGGCGCTCAGCGGCGGGTTGCTGCGCTTTGTTGAACCGCGCGCAGTGCGGGCAATTGTTGTGTCGGCCGGCGTCATGGCGATGCTCGGCGTCGCGCGCCTTATCGGTCCGGCAGCATCCGCGGGCAGCCCGCAGCACGGCTTTGTGGTGTTTCTGATACCGTTGGTTTTTGTGTTGATCGGGACCCGCTACAGTGGGCCGCCGGCATCGGCGTTTCTGGGTGTTGATCAATCAGCGCTTGCCGCCGCTGGTATCGGCTCCGATACACAGGGGTTCTCGCCTGCCTCACTACAGCTGGGCAGACCGCACAGCGGCGAATCGCAAGCCGGCACCGTTCCACGTGAGATATCCTCAATTGCAGAAGATCCGTCGATTGTCGATATGCAAACCGTGCGCTTCGACGAAGAACTCTTCTTTCGCTACTACTCGCTGATTTACGAGCAGCGCGACCTGTTTGAAGGGCGCACCGTGGTGCTGCGCGGCTTTGTCGGTCGCGAACCGTCATTTGCCGCGCAGCGATTCTACGTGGCACGGCGGCTGCTGTGGTGCTGTACGCTTGATGCTTCGCTGTTACCATTGCTGGTCGAGTCGGACCGCGGCACGGTACCGCGACAAGGTCAGTGGGTAGAAGTCGAGGCGGTAGTGGATGCAACGCAGATCTCCAGCGACAACGGTGCCACAACCGTCCCGCTGTTGCGCGCTACCGGGGTGCGTGAGGTCGAGGCCCCGGAGTTCGAGTACGTCTTCCCGTTTTAGTCCTGGCCCTGTTAGAGGCGCAACATTCTTTACTGGATTGCTCGGCCTTCATTTGGTATCTTGGACTGGTGAGTAGCAAGAAACGCCCTGTCATCGATTTTTCGCGCAACAATCTTGACCAGGCGGCCTCTGCCTACCTGCGCAGTCACGCGGACAACCCGGTGCACTGGCAGCAATGGAGCCAGACCACGCTGCAGCACGCCCGTGACAACGATCTGATCCTGCTGGTATCCGTTGGCTATTCCACCTGCCACTGGTGCCACGTCATGGCCGCCGACAGTTTCTCTGACGCCGGCTGCGCGGACTACCTCAACCGCTACTTCATGCCGATCAAGGTTGATCGTGAGGAACGCCCCGACATCGACCAGTACATGATGAATTTTCTGGTGGCCACCACAGGGGCCGGCGGCTGGCCTCTGAATGTATTCCTGTCACCCGACCTCAAGCCCTTCTTCGCCATGACCTACGCTGCACCGCAGTCAAAGTTCGGTCGCCCCGGATTTCTGGATATCCTTCAGCGCGTCAAGGCGTTCTACGATGAGAAGAAGAGCGTCCTGCAGCACGTACCACTCGAGAGACCGGTAACCAAACCGGACGGTCACGCCGACGATCAGGCAATCGAGCTGATCGATAGCGCAATCCGCGGGCGTGCCGATGACCGCAACGGCGGGCTTCAAGGTGATCAGAAGTTCCCGCCGCACTGTTCGCTGCTCTACTCGCTCTATCGGATCGCCGACGGCTCGCTGTCGGGCGCCTCGCTGGAGCCGTTTGTACGCAGCACGCTGGATGCAGTAATGCAGCGCGGGCTGCACGACCATCTGCAGGGCGGCTTCTTTCGCTACTGCGTGGACCGCCAGTGGACTATCCCGCATTTCGAGAAGATGCTCTACGACCAGGCGATGCTGCTGTGGAACTACTCGCTGGCCGCCCGCGTACTGCAGAACACCGCGTACGCGACAGTTGCGCACGGAATCATCACCTGTCTGCAGCAGACATTTCTGCACGACGGCCTGCTGTGCGCGGCTCATGACGCCGATACCGACCATCACGAAGGTGTAACCTACCTCTGGAGCCGTGACGAAATCAGTGCTCTGCTGACCGCAGACGAGTTTCGCGTGCTCGAAGAGCACTTCGAGTTGCCGAGCGAGGGAAACTTCGAAGGAAAGATCCACCTGTTGCGCCGTGCGGCAGACTCCGCTACAGCCGGGCATGCCCCCAGCGGCAAACAGGAGCAGTTGGCAGCGGCCTGCCGGCGTCTGCTGGCAGCCAGGCGCGAGCGACCGCAACCGTTCACCGATCAGAAGAAGCTGACATCGTGGAACGCGCTTGCCGGAATTGCGCTGTTGAACGCGTCACGAATGCTGGTCGATAAGCCAGGCGCCGGCGCGGCACGCCGCATGGCGTTCTCTGTGCGCGACGCGCTGCTGCAGCATCACATCTGCGCAGACGGACGCGTACTACACGGCAGCGTTGCCGGTCAGGTTCTTGCCGGGCACTTCCTCGAAGACCACGCCGCGCTGTTACTGTTTCTTTCTTACTGCTACGAGGAACAGCGCCGCGATAAAGAGGCCATCGAACGGCTGGTGCAGGGCCTCGATTCCTTCAGCGAAGAATCCGGATGGATTTCGGCCGATGAAGCGGACTTCTTCAAGGTTCCCGCCGACAGCTTCGACAGCCCCGCCCCGTCTGCCTACGCGCTCGCCGAGTTTGCACGCGCTCGCGCGGCGATGGTTCTCGGGCACCAATACCCCCAGGTTGATTTCGGCGCGCCTCTTTCCGGAGACTTCCTTTCATTGGCGGCGCTGCACACCCGCGGCTACGTCTACACGCTGCAGGCTCCGCAGCCAATCGAGTGGCGCGCCGTTCCCCCTCACACCGTTCAGACCGCCGGCGATATCGAGAACTACTGTATTCACGGTGTGTGCCGCCAGGGCTTGCCGCCACAGGCAGCCGCAGCGGTCCGGTTTCAGTCGGGGAGCTGACCTGCTTCAACCAGGATGCGGCTGCAGTTGTCGATACCAATGGTAAACGTAGCGCTGGCCTCCGCGTGCAGCACGGTGACGGTGCCGACGGTCCTGTTCACTTCGGTCACCTGGAACAGCTCTCCTGGCACCAGGCGCTGTTCTTTCATCATGAGCAGGAATTGCGGATCATCGTTGCGCAGGCGCGATATCCTGACCGAGTCCCCCGAATCGCAGCGACTGAGGGGGATCACAGTGCGGCGCTCGATTGCGCCGGACTCACTGGGAATCGGGTCACCGTGCGGGTCCGCTTCGGGATGGCCAAGATAGGCGTCGATACGCTGGATGAATTTCTCGGAGACCGCGTGCTCCAGGCTCTCGGCGTCTTCGTGAACTTCGGTCCAGTCGTAGCCGAGCACCTGCTCGAGAAAGGTCTCGATCAGCCGGTGGCGCCGTACCATCGTCAGTGCCAGTTTACGACCCTCTGCGGTCAGAACCACGCCTCTACGCGGAACATAGCTCACCAGTGAGCGTTCAGCGAGGTGCTTTACCATCGCCGTTGCGGTACCCGGCGTTACCGCCATAGCGTCGGAAAGCTGCTTCATCTGAACAACGCGTCCACGCGCGCGTTCTTCCTGCTGGAAGATGGTCTTAATGTACTGCTCTACCGTGCTGGTCGCCACGTGTGCGCTGCCCCTTTAGCTGCCGTCCATGATATCGATAGCCGGACCACAACGCAACTGTCACCCGGGTATCCGCTTGCCGCGCGGATCGGTGCGTTGACCGGTAAACCTGTCGGACAGCGCTCTACGCAGGTCGGAATCAGTGTAGTGCTCCAGCAGGTCGGCTGCGTTGTGCAGTTCACCCAGTTCCACACCCCCTTCGTCATAGAAGAAGCGCTCCCAGAGCCGGTGGACTCGCAGCACCTCACGCGCTGCAGCCTGACCACGCTGAGTAAGCCGGAATCGCCGCTTGTCCGCCGCCACCAACCCTCGTGCACGCAACAGCGCAAGTGCCACCGCGAGGCCGGCGCCTGCGCTACGGAACGGGGAGAGTGAAACCGAACGAAAATCAGAGGCAGACAAGCTCCCGTCGGGGTTAGCCGGATCTTCGGCTGCACGGGCCAGAAGCCCGAGCGCATCCTGGGTAACAATTGACAACCTCAGCCCGGCCAGGTTCCAACCGCGGGCGATCACACCCTCCTCGGGGGCCGCCAGAAAGGCGATCAGAAAGAACAGGCCCAGAACGGTTGCCATGGCGCCGGAGGTGCTGGTGTCCTCAAATCCAAACCACGGGGGTATCCCGATTGCAGCGAGATGGCCGAGGACCGCAGCCAACAGGGCCAGTGCCACGCTGACCGCCAGAAAAGGTAACAGACGGCGCGTCAGCAGGTGCGCGGTAGCTCCGGGAACAATCAGCATCGCGACGACCAGAATACTGCCCACCACCTCAAACGCCGCCACGGTGGTCAGAGCGGTCAGAGTCATCAGCAGGTAGTGCATCGCGGTGGCGTTGATCCCCAGTGTAGTGGCAAGTCCCGGATCGAAGGTAGCCAGGCGCAGCTCCTTGAACAGAACAGCCACCACCGCAAGATTGATAATCAGCATCAGCGCCAGGACCGCAACACCGCGCGGTATTTCAAGACCGGCGATCGATACCAGGTGCAGCGGAACCAGTTCTACGGCACCGAAAAGTACGTGTTCGGGGTAAATGTCAACGTGACGTGCAGCACGCTCTATCAGTATCAGTCCCACGGCGAACAGCACCGTGAAGACTACACCCATCGAAGCCCCGTGTTCGAGGTTTCCGTAGCGCCTCACCGCCTCCACCAGGACGGCGGACACTACTCCCACAACTGCCGCTCCAATGAACATCACAGCACCCGCACGGCTGCCGGTCAGGATGAAGGCCAGCGCAATTCCCGGAAGAACTGCGTGGCTGATCGCATCGCCCATCATGCTCATCTTTCTGAGAACCAGAAAAGCTCCCACCAGGGCGCACGATGCACCCGCCAGCGCTCCGGCAAGTACAATCCAGCTGTCCAGCGCGGTCCAGATCATCCGTCACTTCCCCCGTTGGAGCGGGTCAGGCTGTGGATACTCTGCGGCAGCGCCCTGCCGAACCGAGGCAAGGAGGCCTCCAGTTCGGCTACTATCGCATCACCGAGTACGTGCTCGATGAAGTCCGCGCCCTGGTCCACGTGAGCGGTTGCCACGTCGGCATGCTCGAGAAGATAAACCTCCCACAGACGATGGTTGCGGGTAACCCTCATCGCTTCGGTTCTTCCGTTTTCGCTGAACTGCCACGGACAGCCGGGAACGCGATAGATCAACCCTGATCGCGCCAGCATACCGATTGCCTTACGCAGTTCACGCCTGCTCCAGCCGCGTATCCGCGAAAGGTACTCCAGCTGTTGTTGCTCGCTGTGCAGCGCCCCGGCCTCCTCACATTCAAACAGCGCGCGCAGCAGATTCTGACGCAATGTTTTTCGTTTCAGCGCTCGGCTCTGCAGCGCCAGGTGAATCACGCCGCGGCTGCTACCAAACAGCATACTGAGCAGGAACGCAGCGCCCAGAACCGTCACGATAACCGCACCGGCGGGAAGCCGCGGCGCTATCGCGCTTATAGCGGTGCCGAAGTAGCCGCCGAGGGCGCCGATCAGCGCAGACAGCAGCACCATCAGCCGCAGGCTGTCGGTCCAGAACCGCGCTGAGGCGGGCGGCACAATCAGGATGGCAATAATCAGAATTATGCCCACGGCCTGCAGCCCCAGTATAGTTACTGCTACTACCAGAGTCATGAGCAACAGGTCCAGCCGATGCACCGGCCAGCCGTCTCCGGCGGCAAAGTCGGCGTCAAACGTGTACAGCCTGAACTCTTTGAAGAGGCTTGCGGTCAGCAGTATCACTATCAGCGCCGCTATTCCGATCAGCAATGCATCGGAACGGATCATAGATGCGGTTTTGCCGTAGATGAATGAATCGAGCCCGGCCGCCTGCGCACCGCGCATCTTCTGGATGATACCCAGCAGCGCCGCACCAAACCCAAAGAAGACACTCAACACGATACCCAGAGCAGCGTCCTGTGACAGCCTGGTGAAGCGAGAAATAAACATCACGCACGCCATGCCGAGCAGCCCCGAAGCCAATGCCCCAAGCATCAACAGCGGCAGGCTGCGACCGCTGCCGCCAGCCGCCACCGCCAGCAGAAACGCACCTGCTACTCCCGGCAACGCAGCGTGACTCACTGCATCTGCCAGTAGTGCACGGCGGCGCAGCAGAAGAAAGACCCCCACTACCCCGCCGGCAATCCCCAGCGTCATAGTGCCAAACATCACAACCCGCGTGTTGTAATCAGCGAGGCTGAGCACGCGTAACAACTGAGCAAGCATCACCGCGATCCCTGCCCGATCGCGTCCACTGCGCGGTCAAGCAGCGTGAGGCGGCCGCCGTAGGTCCATTTCAGGTTCTGCGGTGTAAAGACCTCGGCGACCGGCCCTGCGGCAACCACGCGCATGTTGAGCATGATCAGGTAGTCAAAGTACTCGTGCACCGTCTCGAGATCGTGGTGCACCACAAAGACGGTTTTGCCCTGCTCGCGCAGCCGCTGCAGGATAGCGATGATCGCCTTCTCGGTTGAGGCATCCACCCCGGCAAACGGCTCATCCATGAAATAGACATCGGCGTCCTGTACCAGGGCGCGCGCAAGAAAGATCCGCTGCTGTTGCCCACCCGAGAGACGGCTGATCTGCCGTTGGGCAAGATCGGCCATGCCAACCTCGTCCAGACCTTCCAGCGCGCGCCGGCGGTGGCGTGCGCTGACCGGCTTGCACCAGCCGATCTGCCGGTAGAGGCCCATCGCAACCAGCTCCAGCGCGGTTATCGGGTAATCCCAGTCCACGCTCTCGCGCTGCGGAACGTAGCCCACCATGCGACGCTGACGCCGATACGGCTTACCGAAAATCTCAACTACACCTGAGGCGTGCGGTACCAGGTCGAGTACCGCCTTGATCAGCGTGCTCTTACCGGCCCCATTTGGTCCCACGATCCCGGCTACCAGTGACCGCGGCACGTCAAGATCAACGTCCCACAGTACCGGCTTGCGATGGTAGGCAACCGTAAGGTCACGCACATGCAGTGCCGGCGGCGCTGAGGCAGACTCCGGCCCGAGATCCCGATTGTTGACGCTGGTGGTTTGAACTTCCATCCGCTGTTTCTCCTAACGGTTTTCCGACGAGAGTTTGCCGTGCAAGCCGCGCTCGGGCGCGCTTCCGCCGAGCGCGCGTACAAT
>SKLB01000089.1 GCA_007123465.1 Spirochaetales bacterium | reverse complement strand
TCGGTGGTGCGGCCCTGCGCTTCCTCGCGGCGATAGCCGAAGAGTTCGGTGAACGCCGGGTTGCAGTCGATAATGATACGGCTGCGGTCTACCAGCAGGATGGCGTCGGTGATGCTGTTGAAGAGCATCCTGTAGCGAGCCTCGCTGTCCCGCAACGCCGTATCTGCCTGACGGCGCTTGCCGGCGGCATCCCTGAGCGCTATCTCGGCGCGTTTGCGCTCGCTGATATCGAGGCAGATGGTGGTGTACTGATCTGCACCGGTGTTGAAAACCTTCTCTTCCAGGTGTCTTTCTAAGGCTGTAGAATAGGTCTCAAACATCAGTGGGGCAGCGCCGGCGGCAACCTGCGCGTAGGTCTCTATCCAGTGGAAGTCGGCGTCAGGGAACACCTCGAGCATGGTGCGGCCTTCAACCTGCGCTCTGTTCAGTCCGGTCAGTTCAAGATAGGCTGAGTTGACCGCCACAAAGCGAGAATCCAGCGCTGTACCGTTGTGGTCACGGAGAATCTCGTGTACCGCGACAGCGGCAGGGTTGTGCTCAAAGAATTCGCGATACTTGCGCTGCTGTTGCTTCTCCTGCAATCGCGACTGGTAGAGCCGGAATGCCATCTTGATCGAAGCGTCCAGAACCGTGGCAGTGGAGTTCTTGACCACGTAGCCGTACGAGGTAATCTTCTCGGTCTTTGCCACAACCTCGGGATCCGTGTGCGAGGACAAAAAGATTATCGGCAGGTCCCGGTCGCTGAGGATGAGCTCGGCCGCGTGCGTACCATCCATTCCGCCGCCTAGATCGATGTCCATCAGAACCAGATCGATCTCCGGCGACTCTCTGACCAACTGCACCGCCTTCGCGCCGCTATGGGCGGTAACAACAACCCAGCCGTACTTCTCAAGCGCCAGCTTCTCGCTCATTGCAATGATAGCTTCATCTTCTACCAGCAGGATGGTCTTGGGACCGCTCTCTTGCACGCTACCTCCGGGTTTGCGATCCATTTCAGCACACAACCGTCACGCGTGCATAGTCGCGCAGCAGGGACTCGTTCTGTGCCGCGCTGCGGGCAGCGCCACAGCACTCGATGATCCCCGCCGCGCGGTCCAGAATATCGCCGAGCGGCGCTTCTTCATCCGGGGTAAAGCGAGACAGCACGTACGAGGAAACATTGGCGTGCCTGGGGCGCGAGATGCCGATGCGCAGGCGCAGAAAATCGGCTGTGGTCAGCGCGCTGCGCACGGACTTCAGCCCGTTGTGGCCCCCCAGGCCGCCGCCGTGGCGCAGCGACAGCACGCCAAACGGCAGTTCCAGCTCGTCGTGCACAACCAGCACGCGCTGTGGCTCGATCTTGAAGAACGTGCACAGGCGCCCCACTGATTCACCGCAGCGGTTCATGAAGGTCAAAGGCCACAGCACGTGGACGCGGTTTGATCCAAGTGCAACCGTCGCGTAGTCGCCCTGAAACTTGCGCTGACGCGACGCGTCGCGCAGCGCGGGGAGGTACTCGGCAACCAGCCAGCCAACATTGTGACGCGTCCGCTCGTAGCGCGATCCCGGGTTACCGAGCAACACTATCAGATCGATCATCGACGCCACTATATCCGCAGAGCTGTGCCGTGGCTACGCAGCCAGCTCCTGTGCTACTATCGAGCCTCTATGAAGCAGACGCCCGTTCGCAATAGCGCGCTTCGCAGCAGCGCTCGGCCGCGTGTGCTGCGCGCGGTCTTCTCCGGCAGCCTGGAGGTCTGTAGTAACCTGGCGCTGGAGCAGCAGCTGTACGAGGCGCTGCAGTCCGATGAAATTGTGCTGCTGCTGTGGCGCAATTCGCCGTCGGTGGTCATCGGGCGCCATCAGAACCCCTGGACCGAGTGCGACCTGCAGGCCATGCAGCGCGACGGGGTGAAACTGGCGCGCCGCGCCAGCGGCGGGGGCGCGGTCTATCACGACGGCGGCAACGGAAACTACAGCTTTCTGGCCGGGGCGGACTACTACGATCAACAGCTGCAGTTCTCGATTGTGATCGCGGCCCTGGCTGCGCTGGGCATCACTGCGCAGCGTTCGGGCCGCAACGATATCCTGGCTGATGGCCGCAAGTTCTCCGGTAACGCGTTCCGCTATCGCAAAGAGAAGTCTTATCACCACGGCACGGTCCTGATCGACACCGACCTGCAGCGGCTCTCCGCCTACCTCAACCCGGCCCACACCGCGGTGCGCGAGAGTAAAGCTATCGCCTCGGTGCGCTCCGGGGTGGTCAACCTCAGCGAGCTGAAAACGGGCCTGCAATGGCCGGCCGTGTGCCGGCAGCTGGTAGCCGGAGCCGAGCGCGCCTGGGGCGTTACGGCGCGGGTTGAGCGGATTGACCAGCAGCGCCTGGACGGCGATGATGATTTGCGGGCACGCATTGCAGAGCTCTGCAGCTGGCAGTGGCTTTACGGCCGTACACCGGATTTTGGTTGCGTCCATCGGCTGCAGGATGTGCACGGCGCGAGTGAAAGCGGCGCTGAGCTGGAACTGGAGTTGCAGTTGCACCGCGGCCGCATTGTAGATCTCAAGCTGCACCCCGACCAGGAGTACGCGGCGCTGGCGCAGCAGCTGCGGCACACGCTAGGTGGTGTCAGGTACCGGCCGGAGGATCTGCGCCGCTGCGCGGCCGCATTAACTCGGGACCGGCCGGCGCGCAGCGTATGCCGGCAGCTCGCGCTGCAGCTGCAGGCAACCGCGGATACGCCGCTTGAACCGGAGGAGCAAAGATGAGCATTCACATCGGGGCACAGGCCGGAGATATCTCTGAGACCGTGCTGTTGCCGGGAGATCCGCTGCGCGCCAGATTTGTGGCCGAGACCTTTCTGGAAGAGGCTTTCTGCTACAACCAGGTGCGGGGCATGCTCGGCTTTAGCGGCACCTACCAGGGGCGGCGCGTGTCGGTTCAGGGCACCGGCATGGGCATCCCGTCGCACCTGATCTACGTCCACGAGTTACTGGCCGACTACGGCGTCAAACGCGTTATCCGCGTTGGCTCGTGCGGCGCGATGCAACCCGATATTGAGCTCAACGACATCCTGTTTGCGATGTCGGCGTCCACCGATTCGCACATCAACCGCTTGCGCTTCCACGGTGCGGACTACGCCCCGTGTGCGGACTTTGAGCTGTTCATGAAGGCGTGCTCGGTAGCCGCCTCCAGGGGAATTGCGTTTCGCGCCGGAAACATCCTCTCCAGTGATGTGTTCTACGGTGATGACCCGGATTCCTGGAAGCTGTGGCGCGACTTCGGCGTGCTGGCGGTGGAAATGGAGACCAACGGACTCTACACCGAAGCCGCCAGGTTCGGCGCGCAGGCGCTCTCTATTCTGACCGTAAGCGACCAGCTGGGAACCGGGCAGGCGCTGTCGTCGGCCGATCGCGAGCGCTCCTTCACCGCGATGATGCAGATAGCACTGGAGCTGGCCTGAGCGCCGCGCGCCGAATTGCCTCCCGCCCGCGTGAGCAGTACATTAT
>SKLB01000283.1 GCA_007123465.1 Spirochaetales bacterium | reverse complement strand
GGTCTTTTCTGAAAGGAAACGAAAGATGCCGCGCAATCCGCGACTCGACACCATCCTTGCGATTCTGGCAAACCGGCGTCAGCTCAGTGTGTCCGAACTGACCGAACGCCTGGCGGTCTCCGAGGTAACCGTGCGCAAAGATCTCGCCCGACTGGAAGACGCGGGCCACCTGATCCGCACCCGCGGCGGCGCCAGGGCAGCCGAAGACCGCACACTGCTGCGCACCGTGCAGGCTCGCCGCCAGGAGCCCAACCAACGCAAACAACTGATTGCCGACGCCGCGGTACAGCTGATCCGCGATGGCGAGACCATCTTCATAGACTCGGGGACTACCTGCGCCCTCTTGGCCGCCAATCTCAACGGCCGCGACCTGCGCGTAGTGACCAACTCGATCGATGTACTGAATGCGCTCGGCGACGCAGACGGGGTCCAGCTCTACTGCGTTGGCGGCTCCTACCGGCGTGAAGCCGGCAGCTTCATCGGGCCGGCGGCGCTGACAGGCATGGCTGACTTTCGTTTTGACACTGCCTTTATCGGCACCAGCGGATTCTCGGTGCAGGGAGAACTCTCGGCCCAGAATGTCAACGAGGCTCAGGTCAAGCGCGCGGCACTGAAGAGTGCAACGCGGCGCGTTATCCTGTGCGAGAGTTCCAAGTTTGGCAGCCAGGCGTTTTCAGTGTTTGCCAGACCGGCGGACATCAACCTGGTGGTAATGGATGAGCATGACAGCGTGTGCACTGCAATCAGCGCACTCGGCATAGAAATAGTTGCGGCGCGTCCGCACTGATACAGGGAGAATCTATGAGTAACAAAGAAAGGCTGTTCGATCTGGACGGTGTCAAGGCAGTGGTTACCGGGGGTGCCGGGGTCATCCCCGGGGCGCAGGCGGAGGCACTACTTGAGGCCGGTGCCGAGGTGTGCCTCTGGGGCCGCGGCACAGGACATCCGGTTCAGGAAGCGGTAGACCGATTGGCAGACAGCTGCAATGCTGCCGGCCGGGTTTACGGCGTGACGGTGGACACCGGTGATGAAGCGGCAGTTGAGCGCGCGCTGGATGAGACCCTGACGCAGATGGGCCCGCCAACCGTGCTGATAAACGGCGTAGGCGGAAACCGCACCAAGTCGGCTTTCCCCGAGACCGACGTTGCCCTGTTTGAGCAGGTGCTGGTGATGAACGTGATGGCCGGGCTGGTGATTCCAACCAAGATCTTTTCACGCTACTGGATTGAGAACAAGATCACGGCATCGATCATAAACATCGCCTCGATGGCGTCCTACATTCCGCTGTCGGGCGTCAGCGCCTACGGAGCAGCCAAGGCGGCGGTCATGAACCTGACGCTGGCTAACGCGCGCGAGTTTGCCGGGCACGGTATCCGTGTCAACGGCATTGCACCGGGCTTCTTTATCGGCTATCAGAACAGAGCGCTGCTGATCAAGGACGAGAAAACCGGCGAGCTGACCGACCGCGGCACAGCGATTATCGAGCATACCCCGTTTGGCCGCTTTGGCGATGTAACCGAAATCAAGGGAACCACGGTCTATCTGGCCAGCGACAAAGCCTCGGGGTTTGTGACCGGAGTCACTATTCCTATTGACGGTGGCTACCTGACCTACAACGTCTGAGGACGGGGGAGCATAGCAACATGAAGCAATTCCTGGGTGATGACTTCCTGCTGGGAAGCGAGACCGCCAGGCGCCTGTACGTCGAACACGCCGAACCGATGCCGATCTACGACTACCACTGCCATATTCCTGCAGACAAAATTGCCACCGATCATCAGTTTGACACCATCAGCCAGATCTGGCTGGCCGGTGACCACTACAAGTGGCGTGCGATGCGCGCCAACGGCGTACCCGAGCGCCTGATTACCGGGGACGCGTCTGACCGCGACAAGTTCCAGGCCTGGGCCGAAACCGTTCCCAGCACTATCGGCAATCCGCTGTACCACTGGACCCACATAGAGCTGTCCAAACCGTTTGGCATACGCAATGTGCTGCTCAACGGCAGCAGCGCCGCCGAGGTGTGGCAGCAGACAAATGCGCTGTTGGCGCAGCCTGATTTCAGTACCAACGGCATCCTGAAACAGATGAACGTGCGCTTCATATGCACCACCGATGATCCGGCCGACAACCTGCAGCACCACAAGGCGATCGCCGCCGATCCGTCGATCGGCACCAGGGTAGTCCCCGGATTCCGTCCCGACAAGGCGCTGGCGATTGAAGAACCCGGTGCGTACCGCGAGTACCTGGATAAACTCGGTGCCGCGGCCGGCGTTTCGATCTCCTGTCTGGATGACCTGAAGCAGGCGCTGCGAGGCAGGATCGAGCTGTTTCACGCACTGGGCTCGCGCATCAGTGATCACGCACTCACGCTGCCGGTGGCGCGCGTGGCCAGCGAATCGCAGGTCAAGACCATCTTCAAGCACGCCCTGAGCGGCGCCGCCCCCGATACCGAAGCAGCCGAGAAGTTTCGTACCCACATGCTGCTGTTCCTCGGGCGTATCTACCATGAACTGGACTGGGCGTTTCAACTGCATATCGGCGCACTGCGCAACACCAACAGCCGCATGGTGGCCGCAATAGGACCGGACAGCGGCTTTGACTCCATGGCTGACGGCGTTGTTGCGGCGCCGCTGGCGCGGCTGCTCGACCTGCTCGATCAGACCGACCAGCTGCCGCGCACAGTGATCTACAACCTCAACCCGCGCGATAACGAATTGATTGCCTCCATGGTCGGCAACTTTCAGGACGGTTCGGTTCCCGGCAAGATGCAGTTTGGCTCCGGCTGGTGGTTCAATGACCAGAAGGACGGCATGCAGCGGCAGATGGTGGCGCTGGCAAATATGGGGCTGCTGAGCCGTTTCATCGGTATGCTGACAGACTCGCGCAGCTTCCTTTCCTACCCGCGCCACGAGTACTTCCGCCGCATCCTGTGCGACCTCATCGGCGGCTGGGTGGAGAACGGTGAAGCCCCCAACGACATGCAACTGCTGGGGCAGATGGTCGAGGACATCTGCTGGAACAACGCGGTCAACTACTTTGCCATAGAGGTATAGTTCAATGAAACAGTGGATAGAGATTCTGCGCAAGCACGGCGCAGCCGATGCAGCAGCACTGTCGGCGCGCAAAGCGGCGCTGCTGCAGGACGGGATCGAGAGCATAGCCGATGACAACGGCAACGCGGTCTACGTGCGCTCGCTGCACGAGAGTAACGGTGTGGTCTACGCTATGGTCCGCGACTCCGTCAGGCGCGCTCTGCTGGCGCTGGGACCCGGCGCGTTCGACTCGCCGTTCCAATCGCCGGTCGAGAAGGTGGAAGGCTATCACGCACAGCTGATTACACCAACGGCGGCCCATAGCGGCGGGCTGCACCAGCTGTTCGGCTTCACGCGGCCACTGTCGCTGCGCGATCGGCGCACCACCGTAGGCATGGGAGACCGCCTCGGCTGCGCCACGCCCGGCCATCTGCGGGCGGCACGCAACTACGCTCTGGCACCGGTACTGGC
>SKLB01000024.1 GCA_007123465.1 Spirochaetales bacterium | reverse complement strand
GGCGCGGGTGCGTCACAACGCGACCCGGTGGTGCTCGTGTACCACGGGCCGCAGCTACCGACGGTGCTGGCCTTGTCCGACGACGCCGGGGCGATGCGGGATCTGGTGCGGTCGCTGCGGGACGAACTGCCGAAGCGATTTTACGCCCACTTCACAGCCGGCGTTGCCCCCGCCCTGGAACGGTCTCACCGGCTGGGACGGTTGGCAAGCGTCGCGGGAATACACGTCTACTCCAGAACCTATCGCGTTGCCGCGCTGGGTAATATCGCCACCATGCCAACGCATCGTAACCGGGGGCTGGCGAGTTACACTGCGCTCGGGTTTGAGCCTGTGGCCGGCTACGAGGAACTGCTGGTGGAGCGGTGGTAGAGTCCGGTAGCGTGAACAATGCGCCTTCCACGGCGCGCTGAGAAACGCGGATTAGAGGCGGCCGGCCTCGATAATGCGCTGCAGAAACTGTTGGGTGCGAGGATGCTCGGGGCGGGAGAGAAGCTTGTCGGGGGGCGCCTCTTCCAGGATGCGTCCGCCCTCCAGGAAACAGACCCGATCGGCCACGTCGCGCGCAAACCCCATTTCATGGGTGACGATGATCATCGTCATGCCCTTGTCTTTGAGTTCCCTGATAATCTTGAGCACACCACCGATCAGCTCGGGATCGAGAGCAGCGGTGACCTCGTCCAGCATAAGCACATCCGGCTGCGTCGCCAGTGCGCGAACGATAGCCACACGCTGCTGCTGACCGCCGGAGAGCCGCTCGGGGAACGACCCGGCGTATCCGTCCAGGCCGAACATGCTGAGCAACTCGAGTGCCTGCTTTTCCGCGGTTGCCCGAACGACACCGTGGACCTTTCGCGGCGCCAGCGTGATGTTGTCCAACACGTTCATGTGGGGGAAGAGGTTGTATGCCTGGAACACGATCCCCACTCGTTTATGCAGTTCGTTGCCGAACTTGAACCGGTCATCGTCAATTGAAATATCATCGAGGTAGATTGTGCCATGATCAAAGGGTACCAGCTTATTGACGCAGCGCAGCAGCGTGGATTTACCCGAGCCGGAGGCTCCTATCAGGCAGACTACTTCATGCTCGCCAACATCCAGATCTACCGCGTCCAGAACAAGATTTTCGCCGTAGTACTTGGTAACGTTGTCAATGCGGATTCGCTGCACTACACGGTCCTCTGGAAACGTCGTTCCTGGTCCTTTCTTGCTACGTAGTCGGTCAAGCGTGCCATCGGTATGGTTGCGGCCAGAAAGAGAAGCGCCGCGGCTATCAGGGATGAGTAGTTGAAGGTGCGCGCCGTGTAGATCTGCGCTTCCCGCACGGCGTCGCGTACCCCGATCACACTCAGCAGCGCTACATCCTTCTGCAACGCCACCGCCAGATTGAGCAGCGCCGGCAGAACATTGCGCACCGCCTGCGGTATGATGGCGTAGCGCATCGTCTGCCACTGCGACAGCCCAAGCGCCTTTGCGGCGGCGCGCTGCCCGTCGTGGACAGCCTCCATCCCGGAGCGGTAGACCTCCGCTGCGTAGGCGGAGTACCCCATGACCATCGCCACGCCTCCCCAGAAGAGTCCCGTCCGCGGCAACCCCGGTATCTGCAGCGCGGGAATGCCAAACCCGAACAGGAGCACCAGCAGCAGCGAGGGTATACCGCGGATCAGATCGATGTAGAGTATCGAAAATACCTTCAGCGGCGCCAGAACCGGTCCGTTGAGCGAGCGAAAGATTGCCAGCACCAGAGCCCAGATCGCAATGGCAACCAGGGCGATGACCCAGACGGTCATGTTGGTGAGAAACCCTCGAAAGACCGTCGGGAAAGCGGCCTGGATCGCTTCGAGATTGAAGAACTGCAGCTTTATCCGGGGCCAGTGCTGCGCGCTGGTAACAACCCGTGCCGCCAGTCCAAAGACCACCGTCACGCTGACAGCACTGATCAGAAACGGTATGAAGCGTTCTCGGAAGCTCGCTTTACTGCGCGGCGCCGGGGGTGCCGGCGCGCGCGACTCTATACTCAACGGCTAATCTCCGCAATTTCCCGGTCCGGCAGCAGATATTGCGTGATGAGATCGTCCACGACACCTCTGTCTATGATCGCCTCCAGCCCCTCGTTGATCCATTCGACCAGGTCATTGTCCTTCTCAAAGAGCAGTCCGTGCCCGGTATCGTTGGGATCCGGCGGCAGTATCGCTACGATTTCCGCATCGGGAACCTGTACCGCGGTGGCAAAGAGCGCAACCGGGAGTGCTGCAACGGTGGCGTCTATCAGGCCGCCCTGCATTGCCTGAAACGTTCCCGCCACGTCGTCAAAAACGGCCACGTTCCTGATCTGGAGTATGTTTTCCAGGTAATCCAGGTCTGTGGTGCCGATCGTAGCTCCCCACCTGGCGCGACGCAGGTCGGCAAAGGAGCGCGCATCAACCACGTCACTGACGGGTAGCGCTATAACGGCCTTGTCCGGCTGCAGGTACACCACGGAGAAGTCCACGATCTGCTGCCGTTCGGCGGTAACCGAAATCTGCCGGATAGCAAAGTCAAACGGTTTGGGACCGGGCGCTATAGTCTGATCAAAGGTTAAACCCCGTTCCCACACAACCTGGTCCCGCGAGAAACCCAGTTCTTCGGCCAGGGCGTAGATCATAGCACTCTCAAAACCCTCACCACTGTACGGATCGTCGTGCAGCATCCACGGCGGGTAGACCGGTGTACCGGTACCTACGGTCAGCACGCCCGGACGGACCAGCCGGGGATCCTCGGGTGTTCTCATACGGGCGGATGTGTCCTCCTCGGTAACGACCTCCGCACTGCCGGTGGCAAACAAAGACGTCCCGGCCACAATCGCCATCAACACCACCAACGCCAACACCACTGTCTTTTTGAGCATGAAATCCTCCTTACACCGTACTTGCACGGCTGGAACGAGAGTAGGCCAACCAACATGCATTGGTCAAGAATCAGATGCCGCTACATCATTCGTCTACTGGTCTCGCGGTTCCAGTTCTGTTAGCGCAGCTCGTAGGCCGTCTGCACAGCGTCGGCCATCGCCAGCCTCATGCTCTGGCGTCGTGTGAACCACATGAGCGCCAGGACCACCGGAATGGACAGGATAGCTACCGTATTGCCCTGAAAAATATGGAACACAAGATAGCGAATCTGGTTGCCGCCGTCGGTAAAGGCCGTGATCGGGCCCTCGTATGCCTGAAAATCGAAACCTACGTTCTGCGCCATCGTGGTATACAAATCTGCCAGGCGACTCGCGATCAGCATGTACGTTGCAACGATGGGAATCCCCGCCACAACGGAACGAAAGACGTTATTCCTCAGCACCAGCACGGTTACCGCACCGACATTTATCAGATTCGGGAGGTCACCCAGCGGAAGTGTCCGATTACCCGGAAGCACCAGAGCGAGCCCCAGCGAAATGGGCATTAGAAGCAGTCCGGTAACCAGGACCGAGCGGTTCTGAAGCACGGGCCCCGCGTCCATACCAACCAGGAGGTCATGTCGAT
>SKLB01000321.1 GCA_007123465.1 Spirochaetales bacterium | reverse complement strand
TTGGGTCGTGATGTGCACTGTGCGTCCTCCTGCACATTACACACCCGGAAATCTCCTGCTGCTTCAGTTTCAACAACATTTTCGGCACCAGTTCGTAAGGTATTGTTGTCGACTGCTCGATAGTATTACCATAACACACTGGAGAGCACGGTTATGAGAAAGCGCTACCCGTTGGTATTGACAATGTTGCTGATAGTATCAGCGGTAGCGTTAACGCAGGCAAATCCGTTTACCGGCAGCGGCCGCACCGGCACAGAGGGCGCGCGCACACCATCGGCGGCGGCAGACGCGGTTGACGGTGCGGTCAGCCTCAGCCAGGGAAGTCCGTTGTTCCCGCGTCTGAACGAGCTGCTGCGCTCCCAGCAGCGTGCGCTCAACGCGCAGGTCGCGCAGTTGCTGCGCCGATCAGCACCCGATCCGGCAAAGCTCAATGGACGCTCCGGCAGCGGCGTTCTTATCATCGGCCTGGTGGCATTCCTCTACGGTCTGGTGCACGCCGCACTGCCCGGTCACCGCAAGGTGCTGATGGTTTCGTATTTTGTGTCAACCGATGCACCGCTGCGGCACGCGGTGGCCGCCGGACTCTCGGTTGCCGCGCTGCATTCGGGAGCCGCGGCGATTGTAATCCTGGGTACCTACTACGTGCTGCAGTCCTCACTGTCGGCCGCACTCGACCGTGCAACACTCTACATGCACGCCGCAACCGCGCTGATGGTGCTGCTGATCGGCGCATTGATTGTAGTCTCCAAGGTGCGCGAAGTACTGCAGCTGCGTCGCGGCCATCAGCACCACGCCAGCTACCATGATCACGGCCAGGAACCGCGCAGCGTCAGCCGGCTTAAGCGGCGCATTGGCCTACTGCCGGCAATTGTAATTTCGGCAGTAGTGCCGTGCCCCGGTTCCGCCATGATTCTGCTGTTTGCGCTCTCACTGGGTGTGGTGTGGCTTGGCATCTACGCTACACTTGTGTTCTCGATAGGAATGGCAATCACCCTTACTTCGGTGTCAATCATCGCGGTAGTCAGCAAGCGCGCGGTCACCGGTGCGCTGGACGGCCCTCTGGGCGAGGTACTACACGTTGGCATCGAGGCAGTGGGAGGTCTGGCAATGGTAGCGTTTGGTACCATTGCCCTGCTGCCGGTACTCTGACAGGCGGTCAGCGTACCTCAGTGCCGGCTCGGCAGCTGGCGCGGCGGCCGGGTGCCGACTGCGCGATCCTGCGGTCTTGTGGCAACTCTTTGACAAACTCAATGATGCGCGGTACCAGAAAGCTCTCCAGTCTTGATCGGCAGTGCCGGTTGACCTGCAAATCGGTCAGATCGGGCTCTGCAACAACCAGGCACGCTTTCAGCGTCTGCCCGAGCACGGGGTGCGGGACCCCTACCACCGCACACTCGCGTACGGCGCTGAGCTCTAAAATGACCGCCTCAATCTCTGCGGGCGCTACACAGAAACCGCCTGAATCGATAGTATCGTCGGCGTGCGCCACAAAATGGAACATACCCTGTTGATCCTGATAGAAGAGATCACCGCAGCGGAACACACTCTCGCCGGGCGCCGCGCCCACACCGAAGCGGCGGCTGCTCAGAGCGTCATCATCCCAGTAGCCCTGCATCACGTGCGGACCCCGCACTACCAGCTCGCCCACCTCCCCGGAGCAGAGCCGCCTGTGGTCCGCAGCCTCAACCCACGCCTGGGTTCCCGCAACAGGTATGCCGGCCCACTGAGGCCCGGCGAGAAGCTTCGCGGCTGGGAGATACTCGGGCGGCAAGTAGAGCGCGTCTTTGCACTCCGTCGATCCGTAGATAGTGTAAACCCGCACGTGCGGAAGGCGGTTGCGCAGGGCAAGCAGATGCGCCGCAGGCAGCATGGCCGGCGTACTGGTGATGTAGTGCAGCGACGCCAGATCAAACGGACGGAAGCTGAGTTCCAGCAGCACGGTCATCAGCGCCGGGACCAACGGAAAGCCGGTTACCCGCTCGCGTTCGATCACTCGCAGAATACCGGCCGCCGGACCAAAGGCATCGTGGATGACCAGGGTTCCACCAAAGCGCAGAACCATCAGCAGCTGATACAGCCCGTAATCAAACGCAAACGGCAGTACGTTGATCACGATATCATCGGCGCTATTCTGCAGGCAGGCAATCATGGCATCACAGGCAAATACCACGTTGCCGTGGCCACACATCACGCCCCTTGGTTGGCCGCTGCTGCATGAGCGGTACATCAGGCACGCCAGGTCCTCGCCGGAGACCGCCGTGCGGACCGGCGAGGCATCAGCATCGGCAAGAATGCGGTCCAAGCTGAGTACTGTGTAGTGGTCCAGGTGGTCTTCGGCCGTCTGTGACAACACGATGGTCGACAGTGAACCGAGTCTGCGGCCAATACGCTGAACACAGCGGGCCCCGGCCCTGCCGGTAATCAGCGCAACTGCACCGCAGTTGTTCACTATCCATTCGAGCTTGCCGGACTTGGTTGTCGGGTGCAGCGGCACTACTACTGCGCCGGCTTTGAGCACCGCAAGTAGCGCGATCACCGCGCTGATTGAGTTTCGCTCCAGCACCACTACCCGATCACCGCGCTCAACATCCGCGGCCATCAGCTTGCGCGCGAGCTGGTTGGTCCTGCGCTCGAGTTGTGCGTAGCTCATTCTCTGCCGGCCGTAGACCAGCGCTGTCTTGTCCGGGGTTCGCGCAGCGCTGATCGACAGAAAATCGTGAACGAGCATCGTTCAAGTGTAGCCTCTGTGCGGGATCCTGGCTTGCTCAGGAGGACGTATTTTTGCCTCGAAAGGACGAGAATCGCCGGGTTATGCCGTGTTACACCGTTTGGCGACCACGCCGTTTGACCACGCGGTGCGGCTGCGGTATCTTTGGCCGTGAAGATTGTGACAAGCATCGATCCACGGCGCACCGCCGGCCGCGGGCGGATAACACTCAGAGGGCTGTATGTACCACCCCAAGATGAACCAGTTTGACCGGACCTTCAGGGCGATGTTTGACGAAGTTACGCGGCATATCGAAGACCTCTACGGGGATCGCTATCCGCTGCACCCGGTACGGCCGCCACGCGGCACCACTTCCAGTCCGCAGTCAGATGGGCTGTTCAACATCGGGGCGGATTTCACGGCGGGCTACGGATCCAGGTACGGCCGCGGTTACGTCATCGACGTGCATATGGCAACGCTGGAGAACGTCCCCGAAGACGAGCGCAGCGAGATTATCGAGCAGGTTGTGCGTAAGCTCGAAGAGCTGCTGCCACACTACTTCCCGCAGCGTAACCTGGAAGTGTTCTGCGAAGGAAGCCACTTCAAGATCTGCGGTGACTTCTCGCTCGGCAGTGCATAACCGCAGCGTAACCCGGGACAGCCCAGCCTGCCGCCTCAATCCAGCTCCCACACGCTGACCGGTTCCGATTCACCCCCCGAGGCGCGTAGCGTTTGATCCGCCCGCGCCAGGAAGGCGTAGCGCGCAGCGAGTTCCGCCGACAGCTCACGCAGCGATTCGATGGCGTCCGCGGCGCGTTGGTGCTCGCCGAGAGCGTGCAGCGCCTGGGCACGGATCAGCTGCACCGCTGCCGAACGCGGCCGCAGTTGCTGCGCGGTCTCGGCATACTCCAGCGCGCGCTTGTGGTTGCGACGCAGCAAGTGCAGATTGGCGAGGTTGATGTGGGGCACCGCGGAATCCGGCTGTGCCGCCAGCGCCCGGCGGAAATCGGCTTCCGCGGCTCCCAGCTCGCCGGCCCTGGCGTGCAGCACACCGATCTGGTTGTGCAGCCGTGCCACCGTGCGCGGGTCGGCACCGGTTTGATCGTGGCCCGCGGTGCGCTCCAATGCGCGTTCGGTTGCAGCCAGCACCTCCAGGTAGAGTGCGTCGCGCAGTTGGCCTCGCGTCAGCTGGTAGGCAGCTCGCAGGCGATCAGCACCGGGCGGCTCGATGTCAAACGATGCCGGCGGCAGCGGGATCGAGGGGTAGCGCTCGCGCTCGCGATAGTACGGCAGGAACTCAACAGCGTCTGCGTGCATCTGCACCAGGCGTGAGCCTTCGGTCCACGCCGCCAGAAAACCGCGCTGCAGGATTGTGGTCTCCAGCGGAATCCAGAGAGTACCGCGATACTCGATCACCGTCCGATCCGCTGCTTCGTAGAGCCAGCGATTGTTCAGCGGCTCTTCGGTGTCAAACGCCAGAAAGACGTGCCCGGGTGAGGTCATAATGGCGGTCCTGACACCGGCAGCCTCCAGCAGCGAGGCCAGCAGCGACGCGGTCTCATCGCAATCGCCAACACCCAACCGCAGCGTGGTACGCGGGAAGCGCACGGTGTCGATTCTGCCCGGATTGCCGAAGACCTCGGTAAACGGAGAATCGGGGTCTTCGATGTAGTCGATACCGAAGGCTCCCAGCGCATCCGCGATAGCGGCCGCGCGCGCGGCTCTGGCGGAAAGTAACGATGAGGCGTGATCGGACGCCGACCGCGCAGCGTGCAGCGCAAAGTCCGAGACGATCTGATCATTCGGCGTAATGAACGAGGCAAGCTTGCCCGAGTCATCCCAGTAGAGCGACGTGTTGCGGCGCAGCGTCACCACCTGCGTGGTGGCGGCAGTCTGCTGCCTGCCATCAACGCTGTAGTGCAGTTCAATCTGCATAGCCACCGGGATGTCTTCCTGCACCGTCAGCGCTTCCGGGGAGAGCAGCAGGTGCAACGGCAGCAGCGCGGTCTCGCCGGGGTTCAGTCGAGCCAGCGGCGTGGAAGCCGGTGCCGGATCCGCGTAGCGCATGCCTGCGGTCAGCGTCAGGTGCTCGATCGGCCGGTCCTGCTGATTGGTAACGCTGACCGATCCCAGTGGATGATCGCGGTAGTGGCGGATCAGCGCCGGAAAGACGTCGGTTACCCCGGCTGTCTCGAGCCGCGGCGGCCGTGGTTGCGGTTGCGGCCGGCTCAGCCGCTCGAACTCGCTGCGCAAGGTTTCGAGCTCCTGTCGAGCCCGCCGCTGCTGCTCAGGCAGAGCGCGTAAGCGCGTTATCGCCTGCTCGTAGAGCTGCAGCGTAATCGAGTGGATTGCGCGCGCGGACTCCGGACCCACGTCCTGCGCCAACTGCAGCGTGCGCCGGCCGCTGCGGCCCGCCTGTGCCAGCATGAGCTGCCCCTCGGCTGCGGCCAGCGCATCTTCAGCCTGCTGATTGAAGACATCGATATCCAGCACACCGCGCCACGCCTGGGCTTCCAGGGCCAGTGCGCCGGAATCCCGGTAGAGCTGCGCTTTCTGAATCTGCAGTGCGGCATCATATGGTGCCGCTGCAAACTGCGCGTTGAGCTCCAGCAGCCGGCGCTCCAGAAGCGTACGCTCGGCCGGCTGGGTCACATCGATCAACCGGATGACGCGCTGTCCGGAGAGGCTCACAAGGTAGATGTAGCCGCGCGCCGGATCCAACGCCATGCTGTGGATCTCGTTGAAACCGCCGGCCGCCGGAGCCGGCATGCTGTCAACACGCCACTGCAGCGTGCCGTTGCGGTCAAACCGATAGAGCGCAAAGGTTGACAGGAGAACGAAGTCTCCGTTGGGCAACGTCCGGATCGACCTGACTGCCCCGCGTTCCCGTTCTTCGATCTGCGGCTGGATGCGCTCCAGCTCAACACCGGAGGTGGTGTAGACGCCGATCGAGCTCGAGATTGCATCCCACACCCAGACCGTTGTTTCCGGACCGGCGGTAGCAACCTGCACCCAACTGTACTCACCGGCAAAGATGTCAATCGGCTCTATGCTGCGGCCCTGCACACGCACCGCGCGCCGCTGCGTAGCGTCGGACACCACCAGGCTGCCGTCGGCCGAAGCCACAAACGCCGCGGCAATATCGATCCCGGTGTGGATCCGCTGATGACGCGGCAGATCGGGTCGTATAACAAACACGTTTCCACCGCTGGCAGCGCGTGCAAACAGGGTTCCGGCCTCGGTAACCGTAACCTCGTACGCGTAGCTGATGCGATCATCGGTGAATAGTTCGCGCCCCGGCTTGCCGATCTCGTGGTAGTAGCGGTCCAGCTCAACCGCGGCAACGGCGGTTCCCAGAATGATGTTACCGTTGCGCCTGACCGCAACCGAGGTTGGCACCAGCGGCGCAGCGTAGCCGAGGTCCGCCGCAGAGAGCATCGACGGAACCAGCTGGTCCAGATAGCGCGGTTGATCCGCCGGCAGCGGCGCAAGCGGGAAAGCCAGCGGCAGCAGAATAGCGAGTAATGCTCGTCGCACGGCGCGCGGTTTCACGCTCTCACTCTACCGCACCGGCGCTTACTATTCCAGTGAATAGTTATTCCTTTTGCGGCCCGGATGTAGTATAATTGCAGCTACACTCACCCGAAGGGGCTGCCATGAGTCCTACAGACAGCTTTGGGGTGCATATCAATTTTGCCTACCGCGCACTGCGTCGCAGTATTGATCTGACACCCTCGGGGCTGGGCGAGCTGCATGTTGTACGCCGCCTGCCAGAAGAGGTCGGCCACGGTACCGTGGAATTGACCACCCTCGGCCGCGGCTTGAGCTACGCCCAGGGCCAAATGCGCGCTGTCGGCGCAGAGACTCGCAGCCGTATCGAGTTGCTCAATGACTCCTTCCAGTTCGTCTTTCACCTGGCAGCGGTGCCGCTACGCGTTGAGATGGACCACACTCAGCGGCCCGTGCTGCTGACGCGCGAGGACTCACTGATAGTGGGGCCGGAGGTCTACGGCACGCTGATTCTGCAACCGGAAGCAGCGGCACACGAGGTCGGACTATTTGCGGATGCTGTGCAGATTGACCGCTGCTTTGCCGATAGCGGCACGCCGATCCCCAGGCCGCTGGGGAAGGCGCTCTACAACCCCGGCCGCCAACCGCTGACGCTGTTTGGCAACGCCAGCGCAGCAATGGGACTGGCGTTACGCCAGATGCTCACCTGCGGCCTCTGCGGCAGCATCGCGCGTGTCTACCTGGAAGCCAAGGTCCAGGAGATTATCGCGCTGCGCCTGTCTCAACTCGATGGCAGCCCCGGCGTGCCGCGCCGGCTGACCCTGATGCGCCGCGATATGGAACTGCTCGAGCAGGCGCGTTACGTGCTGCTGACCGAGTACCGCAGTCCGCCCACCATCTCCGAGCTGGCAGAGGCCATCGGAGTCAACCGCACCAAGCTCAAGACCGGATTCCGCACGCGGTTTGGCACCACCATCTTTGGCTTCATCCGCTCACAGCGCATGCAGCACGCACTTGAACTGCTGCGCGATGGAAACTGCAACGTAACCGAAGCTGCCAACATGGTGGGTTACAGCTCGCTCAGCGCGTTTGCCTCAGCGTTCAAAGCCGAATTCGGCTTCTGTCCATCGACGGTGTGCAAAGGAAGCGCAGCGGACGGCTGCGCCGACGAGTAGCCGTGTGCCTGCCCTAGCGCCGGTAGCTAACACCCAGCGAGAAATACTGAAACATCCCGCCGGCGCCATCCCCTGGGTAGTCAACGCCCTCCTCCAACCCCACAAGCATCCACGGCGAGATAGTAATTGAGAATCGCGTGCGCAGAGTCCAGCTGGGATTGAGGCTGAATCCAACGCCACCGTGGAGCATCAGCAGGGAATAGAATACGGTGGTTGACTCCCCGGGTTCAAGCCACGCTTCAAATCCCTCTCGATCATCACCGATTGCAACGTCACCATCATTCCGCACCCACACCGGCCCGGCGTAGAGCGTTGCGCCGGCGTTGGCAGAAACCCGCTGCAGGGTCCGATAGGTAATTCCGACACCCGGCAGCAGGAACAGAGAGCTAGCAAGGTCCTGGGCCGCCTCGCCGTCCGCGGTAGTGCCGAAGTAGAGGAAATCGCTGTAGTGCAGCCAGACTGAACCGGTGAGCCCAAGGTTGCGCCGAAAATACCACGTTGCGTCAAAGGCCAGCGGATCGATTCTGACACGTGCAGCCACAGCATCATCGCCGGACTCGGGACTGCGCATCAGCCCGGAGGCCCACAGCGTAAACTCAAACCTGCTGGCGAGCTGGTCCGCCAGTACTACGTCACGCACAACCTGCCCACGCGGATCATCAGCGGAATCCTCAACCACAATCACCCGCGGCGCCACCAGGCCCAGCCGCGGCGCCAGCGCCCGCGCGGTGGTATCCACAAAGCCGGTCAGCGCGTCGAGCTCAGCGGATACCGCAAACTCAAAGCGCTCCAACTCAGCCCCCGCTTCAAGCAACGCGACGCTCAGCCGCGCGCCATCGGAATCTATCGCGGTGAGCACAACCGAGTGGGCCTGCAACGGTTGGTCTACCCGCACAACCGGCTGCAGCTCCGAGATCCGCGAGTAGAGAAAATCCGGAACCCGGCGCAGCAGCGCAATCTGAGCGGGTTCAGCAGCGCCGGCCGGATGGTCGCTCTCCTCGATATCAAAGAGTACACGGCGCGGAATGCGCGGCAGCAGCTCGGCCTGCGTCCAGGCCGGCGCTACGCCCAATAGCAGCAACACCAGCACAGCAAGTGTAGACTTCATAACCGCACTCCCATGCCGCCGCGCAGCCACACTTCAAAGTCCGCCGGGTCGGCATCGCTGAAATCGATCTCAAAGCGATAGCCACCGATTCCCAGCAGCAGCCCAAAGGTGAGGAAGGTCGGCCTGCGGCTCAGATCATCCCCGAGGTAGACCCGCAGACCGGTTTCCAGGTTGAGCGTGGTAAACCAGTACGGCCCCATCTCCGCACTGAGCACGTCATCGGTTCCCTCTTCGCGGGTGAAAACGGTGCGCGCGGTTGCAAAATGCCACGCACCGAGCACTCCAACGTAGATATCGTTCTTGTAGCCGCGGAAGGTCACGCGCGGACCCACGTAGAGCGGAATATGCCACGACCCGCCGCGGTCCCCGTCGCCTTCATTGTCGGGACCGGTGTAGAAGGCCCCCAGCTGTACAACGCCGCTGAGCGCCTCGGTCAGCGGGTGATCGTAGGAGACGTTGGCGCCGAATGATGCACCGGCGCCATCGAGCCGCCGTATTTCAGAGCCTTCCAGCTGCAGTCCATCCTGAAGAGTGCCGTAGATCAGTCCTGCATCCAACGCGCGGGGATACTCCATCCTGCGCTGTACCACACCGCGTTCTGCCAGCCGTTCGCTGAACGCCCGGCCCTCGCCGGTCAGGCGGCGCTCCTCTACCACCGGCTGTCCGATCTCCGGCAGCACCCGCGAGACCGCCAGGCTGAACTCCTGCGTAATGCTGTCCACTGATTCAAAGATCTCAAACCCGCCCGGGCGGTTGAACAGCAGCCCGGCCTTCACCAGCTCGCTTTGAACATCGTGCAGCGCGGCGTGTACCAGAACCTCCTCGCCGCTACCGAGGTAGTCTCCGCTGACGATCAGCCGCGCTCCGGTAGACTCGGCGAAGGCAAAATCGGGTCGGCCGGAGCCGAGCGATGCTGCGGAGTCCGGCGCGTTTCCGTCATACGGGATCACGTCCAGACCTTCGCGCTCGAGTGCCACCTGCAGCGAGTCGAAGAATACCGAAGCCAGGTAGGCTTCCTCGGGCCGGCCGATATTGACAAACGGCATCAGTACAGCGCGCAGCACCGTATCCTCCGACGGCGCCGCGCTCTGTGCCACCGAGAGCTGATAGGCACTGGTGCCGTCGGCGGTTACGCTGAGAAAGCTGTGTTCGCTCAGATAACCCTCTCGCTGCAGGCTGATGAAGTGCTTTCCGGCCGGGAGCGTTACCGTCAGCGGCGTATTGCCCCACTCCTGGTCATCGATCAACACGCGGGCAGCCGGCGGTTCACTGACGATCTCAACGCGATACCGGCTCTGCGTGTACTCTTCAAACGGCGAGAACGGCTCGAAGCCGTGGGCTGTCCTGCCGGCCCAGCGGCTGAGGCTGGTCCTGTCGCGCAACGTCTCGGAAACGCGGCGCTTCTGGTCGGGCTCAATCACGGACGCATTGGCTCCAGCAGACGCCCGGTCCGCGCTGGTGCGATAGAACGCCAGCGGAACCAGCTGCACCTCGGAGACGCCCAGCGCTATCTCGGCAGAACCGGGCGGGCGGCCCTCCAGCTGCCGGCCGTCTCCCCAGCGGGTAACGCGGCGCTCGATGCGGTAGTTGCCCGGCGCAAGCCGAACCGCGCTGTAGCCCCACGGCTCGGCCTGCAGTTCGATCTGCTCTGTAAGGGGCCCTTCGACAAAAAGCGTGTCGCTGGTTGGAAGCTCGGCGGCGGGGACTTCCTGATCGGTTTCCCAGTAGAACACCAGCAGCGACTGCTGCTCATCGGCCGGCTGCGGTAGCGACGCACAACCGGCCAGCATGACCAGAGCGGCTGCCGCGAGGGCTATCGCGAAGGTACAATACCTGCCGGATGGACCACCCATAGCTCTCCCCCTTGCATACCGATCAGCAGGCGGCCCTGATGAGCCACCAGCCTGGCCGGGATTCCGGCCAGGTTCAGTCTTCTGTCCACCCGCCCGCTTGCAGGATCCAGTCCCAGCAGAGCTCCATCTGCGTGACCGGCAAACAGCAGACCGTCGAGGTGCACCGCAGCAGTAGTCACACCGGACAACGGCTCAAACAGCGGCACACCGTCACTCAGACGCAGTCCAAACAGTCGATCCTCCGAGTGCAGGTAGACCCCCGCACCGGCTATCACCGGATCCTCGAACAGCGCCTGGCCATCAATCGATTGTGTCCATGCTACGCGCTCGCCCGATAGATCGATACTTACCACGGTATCGCGCCGGCCGGAGAACAGCGCGCGCTCGCCCGCCCGCGCTACAGCCTGGGAGACCGGCTGCGCCGCCGGGGTAGCCACCGAGGCCACAACCGCAGCGCTGTGGCGGTTGATGACAAAGAACTGGCCGCGCTGATCGGCCAGCAGCAGCTGGTCTCCGCGGATCGATGGCGACATGCGCGTAGAGGCCGGCAGCGGGATTTCGCGGACAATCTGCGCGCTGCGTGCCTGGCGCACCACAATCCTGTCGCCAGCGGTGAAGTAGAGCTCCCCGTCCGCCAGCGCCGGCCGATGTCCAAACGGGTTGGCCTCATCGGCCGAGAGCTGGTGGCGCAGCAGGACCCGGCCGCTGTTGAGCTCCACGGCCACCAGCTCGCGTGCGCCGCTAGCGTAGACAACGCCGTCTGCAATCACCGGACGTCCAAACTGCACCGCGCTGTTATCCGTGGCGATCTGCCACAAGCGGCGGCCGCTCAGGTCGTAGGCAGCAAGGCGCCCGTCGCGGTCCATAACCACCACGTGATTGCCGTCGGCAGCAATGCCACCGGCCGGAGCAACGCTTGAAACAGCAAAGCGGGCCTCTACCGGCCGCGGGTCCAGCCGCAGATGCACCTCGTTTGGACCGCTTCCGATGGTCACGCTCTGCTGCACGGAAGCAAAACCGGGCCGGCCGGCCGCAAGACTCACCCGCTCGGCCACCTCAAAGCGGTCCGACCAGCTGCCGCGGCCCACCCGCCGGCCGTTGACCGTGATCTCGGCGTCCGCCGGGGTCACGGTTACGCTGAGCAGTACGCGCTGCGGCGGCTGCGGCTGCGCGGCAGGTGTTGGGGAAGGGGTCGGAGCAGGCACCGCTGTTGGGGCGGCTGGTTGCGGCGGCGCTGCAGGCGCCGGATCCGTGCGCACAGCGGCCGTCTCTGCGGCCGGCGGTTCGGCGTCCGGCGGCGGTTCTGGCCGCTGCTGCGGCCGGGCGTGCGGAAGCGCATCGAGATCGCGGAACTGCAGATCGGCTGCCGGCTCGAGCCGGGTGCGGGACTGCGACGAGATTGCCTCACGCGGGGCAGCACGATCCAGCGTCTGCTGCGCGGCAGCAATCCGGCCGCCAACCTCTTCCAGTGCACGCGCATCGGGTTCAGCGGCGCGCACAACCTGCAGCAGCTGCGCGGCCGGCTGGCCGAGCGCGGCGCTCATCTCGTCTGAGCGCTGCTGATCCAGCGTTACCTGCTGGCCGGCGCTGACAACCGGCAGCGCCGCCTGTAACCGACCAACGGCCGCCTGCGCTTCCGGGCCCTTGTCCTGCGCTTCGCGGCGTATGTCGCCAAGCGCCACACCGGGTGGCGAGAGCTCAACGGCGCCGTCCTGCACAGCTACCACCGTTTCCCCCGGCCCCTGCTGCGTCACCACAAACTCGGTTCCTCTGACTCCGGCGGTAACGGTGGCGGTCCTTACCTCAAATGACTCTGTTCCGATGATCCGCCGCACCTTGGAAGCCACCGTACCGCGCTCCAGGTTTATGGCAGCCGCCTCGGGGCTGCCGGGCTCTGACAAAGAGGCAACCGCCAGCGCGGTGTCGGCATCCACGCGCACCACCGCGAGGCTTCCGAGCTGCAGCTCACAGTAGGAGGCAGCGCCAACGCGGATGACCGCATCGGGTTCCAGCACAACGCCAATCTCGGCATCGTACCAGCTGTTGCCCTGTCCGATTGCCACCTCACCGATAGTGAAGACAATCACGGCCTCGAGCGCTGCCGCGGGAGGTTCCTCCGGCTCCGATATCGCAACCGGCTGAGCAGCCGGTTCTGGTTGATCTGTTTCCTGTCCGCATCCGAGAAATAGAAGACTCAAGAAAAGCAGGGCCAGCAATGCCATGTCCCGGAGGACGGAATCCACGGGTACTCGCTTCATCGCCGTCTCCTTGCGCTTGAATTGTAGCACATGTGGCCGTGTTTTTCCCGCGCCTGTTG
>SKLB01000255.1 GCA_007123465.1 Spirochaetales bacterium | reverse complement strand
TTCATCGAGTTGAGACTCAGGTTCTGCACCTTGGCCATCTTGATCGAAACCGGGCACAGCTTATCGGTCAGACCGTGGCAGCAGAGCGTTCTGCCGCAGACTCCTATGCCGCCGAGCACGCGCGACTCGTCGCGGACCCCGATCTGACGCAGTTCAATGCGGATGCGAAACTCGCCTACCAGATCCTTGACGAGCTCGCGGAAGTCCACCCGGCCGTCAGCGGTGAAGAAGAACAACAGCTTGGGCTCATCGAGGATGTAATGCGCAGCCACCAGCTTCATGTCCAGACGCCGCGCCTGGATCCGCCGACGACACGAGTCAAACGCCTGCGCCTCGCGACGCAGATTCTCCCGGTAGCGCGACAGGTCGGTCTCGGTTGCGATGCGGTCCACCGTCTGAACATCTTTCCACGCTCCGGCGTTGGATTCCGAAACCGGACCGAGCACGGTGGCCATGTCCTTGCCGTACTTGGTGGTGATCATCACCATGTCACCCTCGTACAGACTAAGACTATCCGGATTGGAGCACAGTTCGGTTTCGCTGCAGTGCAGTACCTTGGCCAGGAAGAGTCCATCCTGTGGAATTTCTACCCTGGGCTCGCCGGCTGCTGAGTCAACTGCGGTATCTTGCTGATCGGACATATTTGCTCCCTTGCCTGTTCTCTGTATGTACTCGTGCTGCCGCGCGTTTCAATGAAACAGGTCTACGAGAAGCCCCTGGATCTCCTCAACCCTGCGCAACATCTCCAGCTGTGACTGCTGCGTCTGTAACATCCCCGCCGCCAGCCGTTCCAGTTTCTGGTCTATAGAGCGAATCAAGGTAAAACGCTTGCGATTCAGAACATTAGTGCCCGAGACGTGCTGCTCGACGTCGGTTGCCCCCGCGGCTACGCTGTGCAGGAACCTGCGAACCGCCTCGCGGTACTCCTGCAACGCCGACCACGTCTGCTCTCTGGTCAGCCGGTCACCAAGCTGATGAATATCGTCGAGCAGTTCCTGCGCCTCTTCCAGCGTGGTGACCGGAGCCGGCTCGGGCAACAGCGGCTGCGGCGGCTCTACCTTGCGCTCAAAGATAGTCGAAAACCCGTTACCGACCGTGGTGCTGCGCTTGTCGCGCCCCTTTGAGGCACGCGATCCGGGGCGAAACTCCAGTCTTCCGTCGCTCTCTATCCGTGCCACTGCCGCCGCCCTCAGCCCCGACTCAGGCTTGCGATGACACGCCGAGGCGCAGCGACGCGCTGGCAACCGAGCTCGCCTGATCGGGCCGGCTCTCCTGCAGCCAGAACGCACCGCGCTTAGCGCGGCCCCGCGCAGCCTCCAGCTCATGCGTCGCGGCCTCGCCCCTGACGGCAAACTCACCGTCCATCAGCACTCCCGGCTCAGCGATCAGACGTGGACAATGGATGTTTCCCAATACCATCCCGGTTGCGAGCACTATGACTTTCTCGGTAGCGTAGACCGATCCGCGAATCACGCCACCGATAACCACTGTAGCAGCCTCGACTGTACAGTCTGCACGCCCGTTCCTGCCCACCAAAACTTTGCCGTCAGAACGAATCGAGCCGGTGAAATCACCGTCGATGCGCAGCAACCCGGCAAGTTCGAGATGCCCTCGAAAGTGCGTCCCCTCGCCGACAATCGAATTGATAAACGCGTCATCCGTTGCGTATTGCATTGCGTACCTTCTTGTTCACCTGCTGGACAGTACACGCATCGGAGCGTGACTGATCTGCAGAAAAGCGGCCGGGTCCACTACATCGGTCCCCAACCAGATCTGGAAGTCCAGGTACGGCTCGGTGGCGGTTCCGCTGCTTCCCAACGTTCCGATGCGTTGCCCCTGAAAAACCTCTTCTCCCTCCGAGACAGTGATGGTCTGCATATGAGAGTAGCGCGTGCGGAACCCGTACTTGTGTCTGATCCAGACGTAGAGTCCGTAACTCGGATCAAACCCCAGCTCGGTGACCTTGCCGTTAGCGCTGGCAACCACCGGCACCCCAACCGAATCGGTGATCTCAACACCCTTGCTCAGAAACCACTCATTGGTGATAGGGTGAATATTGGGCCCGAACGCACGGGTGATCCGGCCGCGACCGCCGGACACCGGCCAGTAGTTCGGCAGGTCGGCGAGTAGCGCCTTCTGGCTCTGGATCGATTCGCGTATGCGATCAAGCGGCTCCAGTGAGCTCTGCAGCATCGATGCGATACTCTGCAGCTCGCGAATCTCGGCCAACTCATCAGCAGCAATCTCCTGCAGATCGGAGAACTCCGACAGATCTCCGGCGCCGATGCGCTGCTGTTCATCTTGCGGGCCGTTTGAGAGCTCCAGCCGCTGCAACGTTTCCTCGAGAGTCTGGTCAAAGACCTGCGCTACGCGGATCACTTCCGAGAGTTCCGTCAGCACCAGCTCGAGTTGCTCGTCGGTCTGCTGCAGATCGCGGCTACTGTCTCCGGCCAGACGCGCGGCTCCGGTATAGACGGTGGAGTAATAGAAGAAACCGAGCACTACAAGCAGAACAATCGCGACCACCGTAGTCAGCACAAACGCGTTCAACTGGAAGTTGACACCTTTGCGTTCGGAGTGAGGAATAAGCATTATTGTGAAGCGCCGACGCGCAAGATCCCTGAAACTCCTCAGGAAGCCTGCAACACCGCGCCAGACCGCTCGGAAAACGCTCGCCACTCGTGTCAGCAAACTCTAACCATCCTAATTGTGCGTGGAAGTAAATCGAGAGCGACACACCACTTTACATACCTTCGAACACTACCACGCGCACATCTGTTTGTCAAACATTGACGGCCGGTGGCTAATGTGCTACGCTTCTGACCAGTACACCAAACTCACGCGAAACTTCGCCACACGGAAGCATTGTATGAAATTGTTTGACTCGCACGCCCACATCGGGCTGATTAACGAAGACCCGATAGAGCAACTTATTATCGTTCAGGAAGCCAAGCAGGCCCACGTCGAGGGGATTCTCAGCATCTGCAACAACCTGCGTGACTTCTTCCAGATCCACGAAAACCTGCGTACCGCGAGTCACGTCTATCACGCTGTAGGGGTGTCGCCGTCAGAAGTGACCAACCCGGGCAAGGATTGGGAGACTTTGATCGAAGAAGGCACCGGACTCGAACGCGTGGTGGCGGTGGGTGAAATCGGCCTGGACTACTACCGCAAGTTCGGCAATAAGGATTCTCAGATCGAGTTGTTCATCCGGCAGCTGGAACTGGCGGATAAGCTCGACTTTCCGGTGGTGATTCATAACCGCGATGCCGGACGCGACGTCCTCGACATTCTCAAAGACCGCCTGCCGCCGCGCGGCGGCGTGCTGCACTGCTACTCGGAGGACTGGAGCTACGCCCAGGAGGCGCTCGAAATTGAGCTCTACATTTCGTTTGCCGGCAACGTCACGTACCGCAACGCGCGCAACCTCCACGATACTGCAAAGAATATGCCGCTCGACCGGATGCTGATTGAGTCCGAGAGTCCGTTCATGGTTCCCTCGGCGTACCGCGGCAAACGCAACCGTCCGTCCTATCTGCCGGAAACCGCCAGGTTCATAGCCGAGCTGCGCGAAATTCCGCTTGAGGAGCTGACCGAGCAGCTCTATCAGAACACCTGTCGACTGTTCAACATCGGCTGATCGATTCTATCGCAGAGCTGTCTATTGACCGCAGCGCGCTAAGGTTGCTATACAGGGATGTGCAGCAAGAACTCGGTCACTTCTGTGGCATTGCGGGGATCTTCTCGCTCGATCCAATCAACGTCCCCGAGCAGCTCTTCTTCCCGCTCTTCTCAATCCAGCATCGTGGCCAGGAGAGCGCCGGGATTGCCTACCGCCGTACCAACGAAACCGTTGTGTACAAGGATCTCGGCATGGTATCGCAGGTACTCTCGCGCTACCTCGACCGCGATATCAGCTCTCATCTGGGAATTGGTCATGTGCGCTATTCAACCCACGGCGGCAACAAGCTTGAGAACGCCCAACCGATTCACGTTCGCAGCAACAAGGGAGAGATCGCGCTGGCGCACAACGGTAACATTTCCAACAGCCGGGCGATTCAGAAGGAGCTCTTTGACGATGGCTCGATCTTCCAGACCAGTTCCGATAGCGAACTCATCCTGCACCTGATTTCGCGCTCGCGCCGAGCTGATTTTCACGGTGCACTGGTGGATACCCTCGAGCGTATCGAGGGGGCCTTCAGCCTGGTGCTGATGCACAACGATACGCTGATGGCGGTACGCGACCCTTCAGGGTTCCGCCCGCTGTTTATCGGCACTAAAGGGGGCTTGACCGTTGTTGCCTCCGAAAGCTGTGCGCTCGATATCCTGCGCATCACCGACTACCGTGAACTCAGGCCCGGCGAGCTGGTGCGCGTAGACAGCCGCGGCCGGCATTGCGAGATGCTCTCAAAGCAACTGCCGACGCGCCAATGCGTATTCGAGCTGATCTATTTTGCACGGCCCGATTCTACGGTATTCGAAACCTCTGTCTACAGCAGTCGCAAGCGCATGGGAGCCGAACTGGCACGCGCCGACGGCCCGATCGGTGACGTGGTAATTCCGGTACCGGACTCCGGCAACAGTGCGGCGCTCGGCTATGCCGAGCAGGCCGGCATTCCCTTTGAGCTCGGACTGACGCGCAATCACTACGCCGGACGTTCCTTCATTCTGCCGACCAAAGCAGCGCGCAAACTGGCAGTGCGTATGAAACTGCACCCGATTCGCGACGTTATCAGCGGCAAGCGCGTTGTGTTGGTGGACGATTCACTGGTACGCGGCACCACCGCCAAGATCCTGGTGGCGCTGATAAAGGAGGCCGGCGCGGCTGAGGTGCACCTTCGGCTTTCATCGCCCGAGATCCGCTGGCCGTGCTTCTTCGGCATCGACATTCCCACCCGCGAAGAGCTGATCTCCAACCACATGAACGCGGCTGAAATAGCGCGGGCGATTGGCGCCGATTCGGTGCGGTTTCTTTCAATCCAACAGCTGCAGCGCTGCCTCATCGAGCCATCGGACTACTGCTTCGCCTGCTTCAGTGGCCGCTATCCGTTTGCGGTGCCGCTTGCCAACGCTCAACTCGAGACAACAGGGGCGGCTTGCGCGACAACCCACACAGGGAATACCTCATGAAACCACGCACCTATCGTGATTCCGGTGTCGATATCGAACGCGGTGACCGCTTCGCACGCTTCATCGGCTCGATCAATTCCCCGGCTGTTGCAACAACGCTTGGCGGATTTGCCGGCGGCGTTGCGCTGGATGTGAGCGGCTACCACGAACCAATCCTTCTGTCGACTACCGATGGAGTTGGAACCAAGCTGTTGCTGGCCGCAAAACTTGGCATCTGGGACAGCGTCGGCGTCGACCTGGTAGCGATGTGCGTCAACGACTTACTGGTATGCGGCGCAGAGCCGTTGCTGTTTCTCGACTACATCGCCTGCGGCGCAATCGATGAATCGATTTTGCATCCGCTGGTGCAGGGTGTCGTTCGCGGTTGTGAAATCGCCGGTTGCACCCTCGCCGGCGGTGAAACCGCCGAGATGCCCGATATGTACGGTCCGCGGGATGTTGACCTGGCCGGATTCGCCGTAGGCGTTGTGGAACGAAGCCGCCAATTGCCGCAGCGTGACCGCATTCAGCGTGGCGACGCGATTCTGGGCATCCCATCGTCGGGGCTACACTCAAACGGTTTCAGCCTGGCGCGTAAGGTGCTGCCGCGCTCGCTCTGGAACGAGGCGCTGACGCCAACGCTCATCTACGCCCGTGAGATGAGGCTGCTGCGGACACTGGACGCTGTGCTGGCTGCAGCACACATCACCGGTGGCGGTCTGGACGCAAACATCGCGCGCATCCTGCCCGATGGGGTGGCTGCCTCGCTCGACTGGGACTGGCCGTTGCCCGCGATCTTTGCTGAGGTGGCTCAGCACGGGACGCTGCAGCCATCAGAGATGCGCCGGGTGTTCAACATGGGTATCGGACTGGCGTTGGTTGTCAGCGCCGATTCATTGGAGCAGGTCTGTGCATTTGCCGCAGCACACGACATCGGCCTGCTGCGCATCGGTAGCGTGGCCGATGGCTGATCTTGCAGTCTTTGCGTCCGGCAGCGGCAGCAATTTTGAAGCCATCGCTGCGCATCTGGGCGGGACCGCTCACCGCGTTGCCTGTCTTGTGTGCGATAGACCGAACGCCGCCGTCCTGCAGCGTTCGCGCCGTCTCGGCATTGCCTCCTACGTGGTTCGCTACAGCGGGCGCGCTCGAGAGCAGGCCGAACAGGAGATTCTTTCGATTGTGCAGCAGCGCGGTGTTAAGCTGTTGGCACTGGCCGGGTTCATGCGACTCTTGAGTGCAGATTTCATCGATTCCTTCAATGGGCCTATCCTGAACGTCCATCCGTCGCTTCTGCCCAAATACCCGGGTTGCGGCTCTATTGAAACCAGCTACCGTAGTGGTGATAATGAACTGGGAATAACGATTCACTACGTTGATTACGGACTGGATACCGGTCCGGTGATCCTGCAGAAATCTTTTCGGCGCACGGGCGGGGAGTCACTGCAACAGATAGAGCAACGGATACACGAGCTTGAACATCGATGGTTCCCAACCGTAATCCGTCGATTTCTCGATAACGCCGCGCAAGGCAACCACGATGGAGGCAGTCAGTGAGAGTTCTCGTACTGGGCAACGGCGCACGTGAACACGCCATCACCGCCCGTTTTGCACTGAGCCGGCGCATTTCCGGACTGTTCGTTGCCCCGGGCAACGCCGGCACCGCCGCGCTTGCCTCCAACCTGACCGACCTTGATCACACCGATCCCCAGGCGGTGCTGCGTGCCTGCCGCGAGCAGGATATCAACCTGGTGTTTATTGGATCGGAAGAACCGCTGGCCGCCGGGGTTGCCGATCTGCTGGCTGAACAACAAATCGATTGCGTTGGCCCCGCCAGAAAGACTGCTCTGCTCGAGTCGAGTAAGGCGTTCTCCAAGGAGTTCATGCAGCGCAATCAGATTCCAACCGCCGCGGGGCAGACATTTACGCAAGTGGCGGCCTTCGAAGAGTATATACGCAGCCGAAAGCAGCGTGTGGTACTCAAGAAGAGCGGGCTTGCCGCCGGGAAAGGGGTCCTGGAGTCAGACGACACCGAGGAGCTGATCGCGTTTGGGCGCAACGTACTGGCCGACGATTCGCTGGTGGTTGAACAGCACCTGGTCGGCTACGAGGTATCGGTATTCGCGCTGACCGACGCTACCGACTACTGCCTGCTGCCCTGCTGCGCCGACTACAAAAAAGCGCACGACGGTAGCAAGGGGCCAAACACCGGGGGCATGGGTGCCGTCTGCCCGGTACCCTGGCTTGAGACCGAAGCGTGGCAGCAAATCAAGAGCCGCATAGTCGAGCCGACCTTTGAAGCCCTGCGCAAAGAGGCGCTCTCGTTCATCGGTGTACTCTACTTCGGCATCATGGTGACCGAGGACGGCCCGATGACGCTGGAGTTCAACTTGCGCTTTGGAGACCCCGAAGCGCAGGTGCTGCTGCCTCTGATCAAGTGTGATTTCGGCAGCCTGTCCGAAGCGATGGTGCGCGGCAAGCTGGCGGACTTTCCCATTGAAGTGTCCCAGAAAAGTGCGGTAGGAATCGTTATCGCTGCCGACGGCTATCCCGCCAAGTACAAGACGGGTATCCCAGTAGAGGCCCTGCCCGAAACCGACTCGATTCAACTCTATCACACGGCCACCACCGAACGTGACGGCGTACTCTACACCGGTAGCGGACGCTGTTTCACTGTGGTAGGTATCGGACGCGAACACCTCGACGCTATGAATGCCGCATACGCCGCAGCACCGCAGGTACGCTTCAACGGTGCGTGGTACCGCCTCGACATCGGCGGCAAGATCTTCGGGCCCTGAGGCCGGTCCGGGCACACTATTTCAGCGAAAGCGCCGTTGCTGCCGCGTGATCTCGTAGAGAAAGACCCCGGCGGAAACACTCACGTTCAGTGAGTCTACCGTACCGCCGGTGGGAATGCGCACCACCACATCACACTGCTCTCTGACCAGCCGACTGAGGCCGCTTCCTTCGCTGCCCAGCACCAGCGCTACTCGTCCGTCCAGGCGTTCCGCGTCCACCGGATTTCCCTGCATGTCCGCCCCGTAGATCCAGAAGTCCGCGGACTTGAGGTGTTGCAGGGCCCGCGCCAGATTGGCGACGTCAACCATCCGCACCGTTGCCGCCGCCCCGGAAGAGGTCCTCAACACCGCATCGCTCAGCCCCACGCTGCGACGCTGCGGAAGCACCACAAAGTCAACGCCAAATTGATCAGCCGAGCGCAGGATCGCTCCAAGATTCTGCGGATCGGTGATGTGATCGAGAACCAGCACAAGAGCCTGCTGTGCGTCAGCGTCGCAGAGATCCTTCAGCGCGTCTTCCAGGCTCAGGCGAGAACCGGCAGCAGACGCCGCGATCAGAACCGCCCCGCGCGCAGCCGGGCCGCCGAGCTTCTCGATCCGTGCACGGTCAACATGCTCCACCTGCACGCGCGCCTGTTGAGCCTGCATTTCCAGCTGCTGCAGCCGCTTACCGTGGCCGTGCAGGTAGAGTGTTCCGGAAACCGCTTCTGACGCCAGAATAGCGCTTATGGCATGAAAGCCTGCGTAACTCTGCTGCTTCATCACTCGACAAAACGCTTCACCAGGTCGATGTGTCCATCGTGGTTGGTATCGCGTTCATAGCGCACAATGTATACGCCGCCCTCGATATGGATCCAGAGATCGATGCGGCCGTTGTGATTGGTATCGATCTCCTCGCGTATCCGTGCGTCGCGACGATAGAAATAGAAGTTATCCATCGATCCGTCCTTGTTGAAATCGATGACTTCCATTTCTTTCTTGAGATCCTGATCGAGCTTCAGTGCGTAGTCGGTGTTTCCGTCACCGCTGGTATCTGCGATGATCCAGCCGTCGCTCTCGCGGTACATAGTCACGTCAAAGTGCTGTTCAGGGTGCAGCGGCCGTGCACGTGCCGGAGCAGAAGACGCCACCGGCGCGATAACCATCAGAGCAACAGACATCAACCAGGCCAGATTCTTGTTCATTCGCGGCTCTCTTCGTCGATTCGTATGATCAGCCGATTGATCAGTGCGGCGAGATCCTGAAACTCATCGTTGCTTCGCAGGCGCACGCGGATTCCATACTCGCCGGCCAGCACGCGGTTTATCTCGCTGGAAATGCGATGTAATGGCCCCGAAATCCGTCTGGCGTACCACACCGCAAGTGCCGACAAGACTGCCAGCAGCAACAGATTGTTCAGCAGGATTGCCGGCAGGATGATCTCCCAGCGGCGCGCAGGCTGTTCAGCTTCAACCTCGTAGAACCGCTGCTCGATACGCCGACTGTCTATTTCAACCTCACGCGTGCGGGCGTACTGCCGATAGACAACCAGATACTCGCCCGCCACGTCCTGCCCGACGCTGAAAGCGATCCAGTAGTAGAGTGCAGCAGCTGCTGAAAAGACCACCAGTGCCAGCAAAACCGAGGCCAGGAATCTGCCGATCATGCCGGATAGAAACCGGCGGTCACTGATTTTGCGACGTCGTTTGCTTTTTGCGTATGCGCGAGGGGTCACGCTTGCATTATCGAGCTATTTGCCGTCCGGATTAAGAGCTTTCGATCACTTGATCTCAGCAAGGTTAACCGGCTGCGGACTACCGTTCTCACCTTCAACCTGCGCCAGCTCGCGCAGCAGTGTTTTGGCTTTGCCCGAAAGCTTGCTGGGGATGTTGACACGAATCTTGATGTACATGTCTCCACGGCGCGATGGATCCTGAAGGTATGGAACCCCTTCGTTCTTGAGCCTCAGCACACGATCGTTCTGGGTTCCCGCTGGAATCTTGACTTTGGCCCGTTTCTCATCGAGCGTCGGAACGCTGATCTCTGCTCCGAGCGCCGCCTGTGTGATGCTGATCGGGATGATGCAGTAGATATCGTTACCGTGGCGCTCAAAGTAATCGTGCGGTTGAACACGTACCATTACGTAGAGATCGCCCGCGGGCCCTCCACCGGGTCCAACATCACCCTGACCGGCTATACTGATTCGCTTACCGTTATCAATACCGGCCGGAATGGTAACTTTGACCCTTTGCTGCTTCTCGATTACCCCACTTCCGCGGCACTTGCGGCACGGATTCTCGATGATTGTCCCTTCACCGTTGCAGGTAGGACAGGTCGAGGCGATCGAGAAGAAACCAGAGCTGCGTCGAACCTGACCTGCACCGCCACAACTTGGGCAGGTCTTGCGCCCGCTGCCTGACTCACCGCCGACACCCTTACACTCTTCACACGTGGTGTGTCTGCGATAACTGATCTCGGTCTTGGTTCCAAACACCGCGTCGGCGAAGGATATTTCGAGATCGTAACGCAGATCGGCGCCACGATTCATGCCGCGGCGCCCACGGCCGCGGCCGCCTCCACCGCGGCCGCCGAAGAAGGAATCGAACACACCCGAGAAGTCGCCGAAGATGTCCTCAAAATCGCGAAAGACGCTCGAGAAGTCCTGAAATCCGCCGGGGCTGCCGCCCATACCCTCGACACCGGCAAACCCGAACTGGTCGTACGCCTGGCGCTTCTTGTCATCCGCAATCACTTCGTAGGCCTCGGTCGCTTCCTTGAAGCGCTCCTCAGCCTCTTTGTTTCCGGGATTGCGGTCAGGGTGGTTGGCCACCGCAACCTTGCGGTAGGCTTTCTTTATTTCGTCCTTGGATGCACCCTTCTGAAGGCCGAGCACCTCGTAGTAGTCCCGTTTTGCCAACGCTGTTACCCTTCGGCGGAATTAGTCGGTCTTCTCTTCGTCGTCAACCACCTCGTAGTCAACATCTTCAACGTTCTCGCCGGACGCCTGCTGCGCGCCTGCACCAGCGTCATCGCCCTGATCACCGGCTTCACCGCCCTGTTGCGGATTAGCGTGCTTGTAAACTTCTTCCGCCAGCTTGTAGGACGCCTGCTTCAGTGCTTCGCTCTTGGCCTTGATCTGCTCCAGATCATCTGACTCCAGCGCCTTCTTGAGATCGTCAATCGCGGAAGTGATTGTACTCTTGTCTGATTCCTGAAGCTTGTCGCCGTAATCACTGAGTGATTTCTCGGTGGAATACACCAGCGAGTCAGCTTCATTACGCGCTTCGGCCATCTGCCGTATGCGCTTGTCTTCTTCAGCGTGTAGATCGGCCTCTTTGACCATTTTCTCGATTTCGGCTTCTGAGAGCCCGGATGAAGATTCAATGCGAATCTTCTGTTCCTTACCGGTACCCAGATCCTTGGCCGAGACGTGCACGATACCGTTCGCATCGATGTCAAACGAGACTTCGATTTGAGGAACACCGCGCGGTGCCGCTGGAATACCGACCAGGTCGAACCGGCCGAGGGTCCGATTCTGCGCCGCCATCTCGCGCTCGCCCTGCAGCACGTGAATCGAAACCGCGGTTTGACCGTCGGCGGCGGTCGAGAAGATCTGGCTCTTGCGTGTGGGTATAGTGGTATTGCGCTCAATAAGCTTGGTGAAGACCCCCCCAAGCGTCTCGATACCGAGCGACAGCGGCGTTACGTCCAGCAGCAGTACATCTTTGACATCGCCACCCAGAATACCACCCTGGATTGCCGCTCCGATTGCAACCACCTCGTCAGGATTGACGCCCTTGTGCGGGTCCCGCTTGAACAGCTCCTTTACCAACGCCTGTACCGCCGGCATGCGGGTTGAGCCTCCAACCAGTATCACCTCGTCAATATCGCCTGCCGAAGCTCCTGCGTCTTTGAGTGCGCTCTGACACGGCCCCTTGGTCTTCTCAACCAGGTCAGCCACCATCTGCTCGAACTTGGAGCGGCTGAGGGAGTACTGCAGATGCTTGGGTCCCGAGGAGTCCGCCGTGATGAACGGCAAATTGATATCGGTAGTCTGGGTGCTGGAAAGCTCTTTCTTGGCTTTCTCGGCAGCCTCTTTCAGCCGCTGCAGCGCCATCCGGTCTTTGGAGAGGTCGATCCCATAATCGTTCTTGAAGCTGGATACAAGCCAGTCGATAATCCGCTGATCGAAGTTATCACCACCGAGATGGGTGTCGCCGTTGGTGGATTTCACTTCGAACACGCCGTCGCCCAATTCTAGAATCGATATGTCGAAGGTTCCGCCACCGAGGTCGTAGACGGCGATTCTTTCTTCCTTCTTGTCCTTACCGAAACCGTAGGACAACGCCGCCGCGGTTGGCTCGTTAACAATGCGCTTTACTTCGAGTCCAGCGATACGTCCTGCGTCTTTGGTCGCCTGACGCTGCGAGTCGTTGAAGTAGGCCGGAACAGTGATAACGGCCTCGGTCACTTTCTCACCAAGATAGTCCTCGGCGGTCTCTTTCATCTTCTGCAGGATAGCAGCCGAGATCTCAGGCGGAGAGTAGTGCTTATCAGCCACGTCAACCCGAAGTCCTCCAGAGCCATCCTTGGAGATATGATACGGAACCATTCCGATTTCTTCACTGACCTCTTCGTAGCGGCGCCCCATGAAGCGCTTTATCGAGAAAACGGTGTGCTCGGGGTTGGTAACCATCTGGTTCTTAGCCGGCTGCCCCACCAGTCGTTCACCCTTGCCGGTGTAGGCTACCATGGACGGTGTCGTCCGCTGTCCTTCAGCATTCTGGATGACAATCGGCTCGCCACCCTCCATAACAGCTACACACGAGTTTGTTGTTCC
>SKLB01000106.1 GCA_007123465.1 Spirochaetales bacterium | reverse complement strand
TTTGCCGATTTCCGCGGCAGATCGAGCGAATCTCTGATTGCCAACTTCTACCTGGCGCAACTCAAGATCAAGCACAAGCAGTACGATGAAGCGCTGGAACTGCTGAACGAGCTGGCCGAGGCCACGCCGGACTTTGCCGAAGTACACTATATGCTGGGAGTCGCAAACTACGGGCTGCACAACAACCTTCGAGCGATCAAGTGCTTCCAGCGCGCGTTGGAACTCAACCCGGAAGATGAACGCTCCAGGACCAAGCTCACGCTACTGACCGACGTCCAGTGGCCGTAGTACAAGGGTAGCACCAGAGGGTAGCATGATGAAACTGTACGTGTGCAACGTCTGCGGCTACATCTACGATCCCGCCGAGGGTGATCCGGATTCCGGCATCGCGGTGGGTACCGCGTTTGAGGAACTCCCCGAGGACTGGGTCTGCCCGGTCTGCGGAGCTCCCAAAGATGAGTTCTCGGTCGAAGAATAGACCCGGCCTACTTCTCGGTCATCACCCAGACACCATCCCACCCGGCCGGCGCTGCCTGTTGCAGATTCTGACAGCGTGCCAGATAGCGGGCCGCCGCTGGATCGCGGTCCGCTATCGGCGCAAATGCCGTCTCGGCGGCCGCAAAACTGCCACGATAGTAGTTCTGCAGCCCCTGCTCGAATTGTTTCAGCCGATCGACGTGCAGCTGATAGTCGGATTCAAAGAACGGTTCAAAAACCACCACCGCTTCCTTGCGGCCCACCACCGCTACCCTCGACAGCTCTCGCGCGCGGAATTCCCCCTGGACCTGCTGCCACGTTGCCTGTGAGATCATGGTATAGGTGCCGAACTGCTTGTTGATGCCTTCCAGCCGCGCCGCCAGGTTGACCGCGTCACCGAGCATTGTGTAATCAAACCGCGTGCGCGATCCCATGTTGCCGACAACCGCCGGGCCGCTGTTTATTCCGATGCGCATGTGCAGCTCTTTGCCGGTCCGCGCGGCAAACTGCGGGCGGAGCTCCGCGAGTCTGGCCTGCGCCCGCAGCGCGGCGCGCACTGCGCGCAGCGCGTGGTCATCCTGAGTCAGCGGCGCATTCCAGAACGCAATAATCGCGTCACCCTCGTACTTGTCGACGGTGCCGCCCTCGTCATGGATGATATCGGTCATCGCCGAAAGGTAGTCATTCAGCAACGCGGTCAACTCCTCGGGGGACAAACCTTCGGAGAGCGAGGTAAAGCCCTCCAGATCGGAGAAGAAGATCGACAGTTCGCGTCGCTCGCCCCCCAGGCGCAGGCGCTGCGGGTCCTGGATCAGCTCTTCGATTACCGCCGGACTCAGATACTGCTGGAACGCGTTCTTGATATAGCGCTTCTGTTTGCCCTCGGTGGCGTAGTTGGCAACGTTGGCCCCTACCAGGGCCAAGGCTACTCCCACTGTGGGAACCATCAGGGGAACCCAGTACCCGACGGCGTAGCCGGCAAACGCTACAGCCGCCGGCAGCGGAAGGAAGAGAGCGTAGACAACCACGGTGCGTCCGGCACCCGAGGCAACCGAACCCACCATGGAGGCCGTGATGACCAGCAGCAGAACCAGTGCCACGGTCGTCCACGGTGACACCGGCCGCATAAAATCGTCGGACAGCAGATTCTCGAGCATGGTAGCGTGTACGTCCACGCCGGGAACCACCGAGGTAATCGGCGAGGTGCGCAGGTCAAACAGGCCCGGCGCCGAGAAGCCGAAGAGCACGTAGGCGTCACGCAGTTCTTGCGGGTCAACCAGCGGGGTCTCGCCGCTTTGCAGCTCGATCTCGCTCTGCAGGATGGCAGCAGCGCTGAAATCCCGGTGCCGCCCGGCCTGGTTCTTGAAGTGCAGCACAGCGTTGCCGCTGCGATCCAGCGCTATAGTCCGGCCGCCCACGTGTAGGGCACCGTCGCTGCACACCAGCTCTACCGGATCTCCGGCGTAGCCGCCGCGATCCTGGCCGGCGAGCCAGGCTGCCAGCCCCAACGAGGGGACAACCACATCGTCAAACATTATGGCCGGGCGCACGCGTCGATAGACACCATCGCGGTCTGGCTGCAACTGCACGTTAGCCAGGTAACGGCTGGATTGCGCAACCTCCTCGATAGGAAACGCTGCGCGTGGGTAGTCGCGCAGCGGTTGCGGCTGGTCACTGCATTGCTGCAACGCCAGATTCGGACGCGGCACGTTCTCGGGCCACTGCAGCGAATCACCGGTCTGCGTGCCAAAGAACGCCGACGCAACAAAACGATCCATCGAAGCGATTGCCGAGCCGAAGCTCTGGTCATCGAACACGCCATAACCCGAGGGCTCCAGATAGAGCACGTCAAACGCAAGCGCGCGCACCTCGGCACGCGCGACAAAGTTGACAATGTAGGAGTAGACTTCGCGCGGCCAGGGCCACGTCAGTCCCATAGCTTCGCGCGCCCAATCGAGGCTGTCCTGGTCCAGCAGGATCAGAACCACCCGAGAATCGGGTTCGCGCTGCGGCGCAAAGGCGCGCACTCGCGCGTCCCAGGTCCGCGCTTCAAACAGCTCCAGTGCGCCGGCGGACCACAGCAGCAGTGCCACCGCGGCTGCGGCAACGCCTACAAGCAGCCCGCGCAGCAGCTTTGATCGCGCCATGGAAGAGCCTTAAACAGAACCCAGGGCGCGTTGGTAACGGCGTTGCCGTACCGCGGTTCCCGCCGGTTGATGGCGATAGGACCCGATGGCGTTTCGAACCACGTCGATGCGGGTCTGCGGTGCGGGGTGGGTCTGCATAAATCCGGGACCATCGCTCTCCCATTGCTGGTCCATGCGCTCCAGCACCCGGATCAGGGCGTTAGGATCGTAGCCCACTCGCTTCATGATTTCAACCGCGGCTTCATCGGCTTCACGCTCAGCTGAACGCGAGTAGCCGCTATTCACCAGCGTCGAGGTGATGTCGTTAATCGAATCTTCGAAGACCGAGGTCAACTCCGCAAGCTCCTGCGACGTTGCAAACTGGGCCCCGGTTATAGCGGTACTGGTAAGCGCGGTGGTGATGCGCGCGGTTCGGATTGCCTGCAGGCCGTGGCGATGCTGCACATGACCGATCTCGTGTGCCAGAATGGCGGCAAGATCGTCTTCGCTGCGCGTCAGCCGCAACAATCCGCGGGAAATGAAAATCAGGCCACTGGGGGTTGCAAAAGCGTTTATCTCATCGCTGTCGAGAATCATGAAGCGGTAGCCACCAAACAGCTCGGGGCGATCGGAGGCCAGCGCCAGGCTCTGGCCCAGCAGGTTCAGATAGTCGGTTGCCAGCTGCTCGTCATACGGCTGGTACTGGTCCAGAATAGTAGCCCCCACAGCGCGGCCGATGTAGTACTCCTGTTCAGGCGTGATATCCTCAAAGCTGCGCCCGACAGCTTCCGCGCTGCGCGCAACCGATGCAGCCTGCTGTTCGGTCATGCGGCCGGTAGCAACCGCGGCGGCTGTACCAACCTCGGCAATCGAGCCGAGGCTTTCACAGCCCGCGAATGCCCACAGCGTGAGCGCGCCAATTGCATACCTTCGTG
>SKLB01000238.1 GCA_007123465.1 Spirochaetales bacterium | reverse complement strand
TACCGAGATGACACGTATTGTAGGAAACATCGCCCCGGGGCGCCGCGCTGACTTTGCTATCATCCGCGCCGGCCGCCAGCTGACGCTTAGTGTCACGCTCGATCGCCGCGGAGCCGAAGATGAGGTAGCCGCACCATCGGGTATGTGGCCGGGCATGTCGATTGTCCCGTTGACCGAAGCGATGCGCGAGGCGCGTGAGATCGATGAAGCAATCGAGGGTGTTCTGGTTGGTTCGGTCCTGCAGGACGGCCCTGCGGCCATTGCCGGCATCCGCAACGGCGACGTGGTGACGCAGGTCAACGGTACCATGGTGCGCGGCGCGCAAGATTTCTATCGGGCGCTGGCCGCTGCCTCGGGGGAGATTCTGTTTCGGGTAAATCGCAGCGGCGTGAGGATTGTCGTTGGGATGGACGCGTTGTAAAATAGCACCACAGGCTAACGGAGGGTTCTGATTCTATGGCGGTGAAATATCACGACTACTACGCAACTTTGGGCGTAGACCGTTCGGCAAGCCAGGAGCAGATCCAGTCCGCCTACCGCAAACTGGCGCGCAAGTATCATCCCGACGTCAACAAGGAACCGGAGGCTGAGCAGAAGTTCAAGGAGGCTACCGAGGCCTACGAGGTGCTCAAGGACCCGGAAAAACGGCGCCGCTACGATGAACTCGGCTCCAACTGGCAGGCCGGCGAGGACTTCCGGCCGCCTCCCGGCTGGGAAGGTTTCGGCGGCAGACAGGGAAGCGCCGGTGCAGGACGTGATCAGTCATTCCGGTTCACCGGTTTCGACGGACAGGAATCGTTTGGTTTTTTCTCCGGCGGTTTCAGCGACTTCTTTGAGTCGCTCTTCGGTGGACTGGGTGGCGGAGGCGGTTTCAGCGGCTTCAGTGGTTTTGGTGCCGAGGACGAGACCGGCGGCCGACCCGGTGGCAGGGGGCCGCACGTCGGCTTTGATGCACCGCCGCGCGTCGATCATCACGAAGCAGAAATCACCATGCCGCTCGAGGAAGCGTACCGCGGCGGCAAACGCAGCCTGGCGCTGACTATCGATGAACCCGGTCCCGGCGGCGTAATGCAACGTAAGCAAAAAAACTTTGAGGTAACAATCCCGCCGGGTATCCAGGACGGAAAGCGGCTGCGCCTCGGCGGCCAGGGCGGCCGAGGTGCCGGGGGGGCGGCTGGAGATCTCTTCCTGAAGATCAAGATTGCGCCGCATCCGGTCTTTCGCGTCAACGGAGCCGACCTCGAAGCCGATCTACCGGTGACTCCCTGGGAGGCCGCACTGGGTGCAAAGGTGGAGGCGCCGCTGGTTGACGGAACAGCAACGGTTACGGTTGCTGCGGGTAGCCAGAGCGGCAAGAAGCTGAGGCTCAAGGGCAAAGGCCTGCGCCGTGAAGGTAACGAGCGCGGTGATCTCTACCTGGTGGTTACTATTGTGACACCGGGACAGTTGAAACCAGAGGAGCGCGAACTGTGGCAGAAGCTTGCAGAGACTTCGTCCTTCAATCCACGCAAGAGCAAGAAATAGAGGTTGTATGAACAGCGGGGCACTTGCGGGCACGGTTGCGCTGATTACCGGTTCCAGCCGCGGAATCGGCCGTCAGACGGCGCTGCTGTTTGCAGAACGCGGGGCAACGGTGGTCCTGAACGGGCGCAACGAAGCCAAGCTGGCTGAGACCGCCGAGCTGCTGCGTTCGCGCGGCTATAGCGCTACCTCCGTCACCGCAGACGTTACCAACGCCGACCAGTGTCGCGCCATGATCACGCGTGTGATTGCACAGCACGGCAGGCTCGATATCCTGGTAAATAACGCCGGGATCTCGATGCGCGGTGCTTTCGCACAGCTTGATCCGGGTGTTATAGAATCGGTAACCTCTACCAACCTGCTCGGCGCTGCACTGCCGACACGGTTTGCTGTTGAGGCAATCACTGAGGCGCGTGGCAGTATTGTGTTTGTCTCGAGCCTCGCCGGTGTGCGTGGATTTGCCGGAGTATCGATCTACTCGGCGGCCAAAATGGCGCTGACGGGTCTGGCTGAAGCGCTGCACGCCGAGCTGGCTCCTTCGGGAGTGCATGTGGGGGTTGTCTTCGTAGCGTTCACCGAGAATGACCCCGACAAGACGGTCATGGGTGTGGATGGCGCCCCGGTAAGGGTCTCGCGCAAGGCATCAACCACGCAACGCCAAGTGGCCGAAGAGATTCTGCGTACGATTGTGCGCAGACGACGCAAGACCTATATGACGGCGGCTGGGAAGTACCTTGTGTTCATGCAGCGCCTTTTCCCCCGAATTACCGATGCAATCATTCTGCGCTCGCACGGCCGGATTCACGGCACTTCTCTCTTGTGAAGTTTTGCGCAATAATGCGGCTACATGAAGAACAGAACGCGGACAATCGGTTTTGCGGGACAATCTCTCGAACTCGGCAGCGAGAAGACTCTGCTGTGGCGCGAGAAAGAACTGCTGGTAGCCGCTGATCTGCATCTGGGGCGAGCACTGACACGTGGGGCGGCCGGTAAACCAGACGCGCTTGCAGCCGACTCCGCTACGCTGCAGCGACTGGCACGGGTTGTGCGCGAAAGCAATGCAAGAAAGCTGCTTATCCTGGGTGATTTTGTGCACGGCAGAGAAGCGGTTGTAGCTTCGCTCATCCGTGTGGTTGCCGAATGGCGTAAGACAGTGAACGCCGAAGTGCTTCTTGTGCGTGGAAGCTACGATCATCTGCCGGCGCCGATACTGAACCGCTGGGATGTCGAGCCGGTGGGAGATACGCTGCTGGTTGAGCCGCTTCGTTTCCGCTATAAACCTGCAGCAGACCGGCCGCAGCCGCAGATCTGCGGCCATCTGCATCCGTGCGCACGTCTGAGTAAAACCGCTGATTCAATGAAACTCCCCTGTTTTGTGGTTGAACCGGCGCTGCTGTTGATGCCGTCATTTGGGGTTCTTCCTGACGGTTACGAGGTCTCAGAGAAAGTCAACCGCGTGTTCTACGTAATTTCCGATGGCGAGGTGCGACCGATATAGGCCTTGACTACTATACATATGTATAGTAATAATCGTGCGGGAAGTATCCCGCATGATTTCACACGGTGTAGTTCGCGCACGCAGTCTTATCTCTGATCAGGAAGCCCAGGCGGGCGCGCCGAACTGGTGCCTCGCCGAACTGAGCGGGCGGTTGTGTGAATTGCTGGCGCTGTCAGCCGCTACCGAATCTTCGGCGCTTCTGACCGCCGCTACATATCTGATTGCCGATGCCCAGCGCTGTGCCGAACCGGTTGCCTGGATCTGCGCTGCTTCAGCGCTGTTTTTCCCGCCCGATCTGGAGTCAAACGGTGTAGACCTGCAGGCGCTCACCATCTTGCGCGTTGCCGATGCGCAAGATGCAGCTCAGGCAGCCGATCAACTGCTGCGCAGCGGCTGCTTCGGCCTGCTGGTGATCGATCTCTCAGCCGTTGAGACAAAGATTAGCGATGCAGTATTGGCCCGTTTGAAAGGACTGGTGCGAACTCACCAGGCAACGGTTCTGTTTCTATGCAACGCGGCAGAGTCCGATAGGTCGGCCCTGGGATCGATGGTTTCGTTTCGAGCCTGCGCCCGCAGCCGCGTGATATCCGCAGGGCGGTTTGCGCTTGAAATAGAAGTCAGCAGGGACAAGCGGCGCGGTACGCCGTGGCGCTGGACGGAGACGTGTAATGGTCCGCCCGGCATGTCTTAGTATTGTTCAGTTTCCATTGCAGATCCTGCTCAATGCCAATCCGGAATGGTCTTCGCACGCGGTTGCCGTTGTCAGCGAGGACAAGCCGCTCGGTATCATCCTGGAGACCAACCGTGTTGCGCGCGAGGCCGGGGTTCAGCGGGGTATGCGTTACTCGGTGGCGCTGACGGTCTGCCCGGCCCTGCAGGCGGATGTGGTCGGCAGTGATGCTGTTCAGCAGCAGATCGATGAGTGTATCAGCCTGTTGTACCGCCACACACCGCACGTAGAGGAGTGTTCGTTTGATCCGGGCACTTTCTGGCTGGATGCGCGTGGGCTCGAATCTCTCTACCGCTCGGTGGAGCAGTGGGTCGGCGCGCTGCGTAGCGCGATGGCGGGTATCGGATACTTCTGCCGCATCTGCGTTGGATTCAGCCGTTTCGGCAGCTACGCCGGGGCAAAATCTGCTACACGGCTGTTTCGCAGTTCAGCACAGGAGCGCCGTTGGGCGCAGTCGGCGGCGGTCAGCCTTTTGCCGTTTACGCCTAAAGTGCAACAGCGGCTGGCCCAACTCGGTATTACAACCGTTGCGGAGTTCTGCGCGCTGCCGCGTGAGAGTATCCGCAACCGTTTTGGTGCTGAAACAGACACTGTCTATCGATTTGCCGTGGAAGATGACATCGTTCCGCTGCAAGGCAGCGCGCCGCTTTCTGAACTTACCAGCACAACCCGACCTGCTGCGCCAATCAGGGATCGAACGCTGCTGCTGGCAGAGATTGAATCGCTGCTGCTGGATGTTCTGTCGCAGACGGTTGCCGCGGGACTCTATCTGCAGCAGCTGTGTATCGAGCTGACCTTCGAAGACCAGACCCTGCAGCGTGAGGTTCTGCGTCCGGCAGCAGCCAGCCGTGATGCTGCGGTCTGGCTGCGGCTGTTACGGCTGCGAATTGAGGAGCTGTCCGCTTCTTCGGGAGTATTGCGTCTCGCTTTGAACGCTGAAGCCGCTGCAGCCCCGGTATCGCAGAATGAGCTGTTCAGTGCAGTCGTCAAGCGTGACCCGGCAGCTGCAGCCGGAGCATTTGCGCGTCTGCGCGCTCGCTTCGGAAACGGTGTGGTGTGCCGGGTGGTGCTGCAGCAGGAGCATCGGCCGGATCGGCAGTTTGTGCTCTTACCGCTCGATCGGCTGCAACTGCCGGCTGTTCGCACCGACGTCAACCAGCAAGGGCTGCAGCTTGTGCGGCGCATCTACGATAGCGCCTCCGAACTGCCTGCCAGAGATCGCCTGCGGCCTGCGGCCGGGCCGTTCATCGTGGCCGGCAGGTGGTGGGAGCAGGAATCCGAGCGCCACTACTACTACGCCTACCACGGTAAACGCATTGTGTGGCTTTACTATGACAGCGAAACCGATCTCTGGATGCTACAGGGCAGCGTGGAGTGAACCGTGGCCTACGTTCCGCTGTGGTGCAAGAGTAATTTCTCTTTTCTGGCCGCGGCCAGCCACCCCGAAGAACTTGTAAGGCAGGCCGCTGCACTACGTATGCCGGCAATTGCACTGTGCGACCAGAATGGCCTGTACGGGGTAGTACGCGCGCATATCGAGGCCAAAAAACACGATATCCAACTGATTATCGGTGCAGAAATCAGCGAAAAAACCGGTAGCAGGATCATCCTGCTGGTGCAGAACCGCAGCGGCTATCGACATCTGTGCCGTCTCATCAGCACGGGCCGGATGCGCAACCCCAAGGGACAATTCAGCGTAACAGCTGCCGAAATAGCCGCTCACGCCGAGGGCCTGATAGCCGTATGGGTCGGCGGGTTCAGCGCCGCTGCGGAGCAAAGCGTTCTACTGCTGCAGCGAGCATTCGGTCCACGGCTCTACGCTGCGATAGCGCGGCATCGCTGCGACAATGAGCTGCAGAGCGAGCGGTTGATCCGGCGGCAGGCTCGGCAGTACAACATTGCAACAGTTGCCGCAACCGAAGTGCTCTATCACAGCCGAGAGCGCAAACCGCTCTACGATGTGCTGCGCTGCATCGATATGGGCATTCGCATCCATGAAGCGGGTACTCGGTTGCCGCCCAACGCCGAACACACTCTCTGCAGCACGGCAGAAATCGAAGCACGATTTTGCAATTTCTCTGATGATGTACAGAGAAGCATACAAATTGCTGACCAATGCAATTTTTCGCTGGATGAGCTGCGCTACCGCTACCCGTCTGAGCGCGTGCCGAGCGGCTACAGCACCGGCGGCTGGCTGCGCGCGTGCACGCTTGATGGCGCCCGCGTGCGCTACGACGGCGCGCTCCCCGCTGAGGTGGCTCGTCAGCTAGAAAAGGAGCTGGCGCTAATCGAAGAGCTCGACTACTGCGGATATTTTCTCACCATGTATGAAATAGTAAATTTTTGTCGCCGGAATGCCATTCTGTGTCAGGGGCGTGGTTCGGCTGCCAACTCGGCGGTCTGCTACTGCCTGGGTATCACGGCTATCGACCCGGTGCGGATGGGGTTGCTGTTCGAGCGCTTCATTTCTCGCGAGCGGGCCGAGCCCCCCGATATCGACCTCGATATCGAGCACAACCGGCGCGAAGAGGTTATCCAGCACGTCTATCAGAGCTACGGCCGCGAGCGTGCGGCGATGGTAGCCAACGTGGTGCGCTACCGGCCGCGGTCGGCACTGCGCGAAGTTGGCAAAGTGCTGGGCCTGCCGATGAGCGATGTAGACACAATTGCGCGACTGCTGTCTTACCACAGCAGCGACCTGGCAGGCGCACTGCTACAGGCCGGAATGGATCCGCAGGCGCCGTTGCACTCACGGCTGATAGAACTGACACAGCAGATCATCGATACCCCGCGTCATCTATCGATTCATCCGGGCGGCTTCCTGTTGGGCAGCGAGCCGGTGATCGATCTGGTACCGGTTGAGAATGCAACGATGCGGCAGCGCACTGTTATTCAATGGGACAAACACGATGTTGAAGCGCTGGGTCTGTTCAAGGTTGATCTGCTCGGGCTGGGCGCGTTGACACATCTGGATTACTGTTTTTCGCTGCTCAGGCAACACTACGGCAGCGACCTTTCTATGGAGCGGATCCCGGCTTCAGACAACGCGGTATTCGAGATGCTGGCGCGTGGCGATACCATTGGCGTATTCCAGATAGAGAGCCGTGCACAGATGGCGATGTTGCCGCGGTTGCGCCCACGTTGCTTTTACGACCTGGTGATCGAGATCAGCATCGTCCGTCCGGGACCGATCAGCGGCGGTATGGTGCATCCCTACCTGCGCCGGCGTAACGGCGAAGAGGAAGTCACCTACCCTCACCCGGATCTGGTTGCGGTGCTCAAGAAGACGCTGGGTGTACCGCTGTTCCAGGAGCAGGTTATGAGACTGGCGATGATAGCCGCTGACTATACCCCTGGCGAGGCCGATCAGCTGCGCCGGGACATGGCCGCGTGGCGCAGAAGCGGCGCCATCGAGAAACACGGTGAGACTATTATCGAGCGTATGTGCGCAAAAGGTATCGAGCGCCGCTTTGCACAGGCGGTGTTCGAGCAGATACGCGGCTTTGGCGAGTACGGATTTCCCGAGAGTCACGCCGCCAGTTTTGCGCTGATCGCGTGGTCTACCGCATGGATGCGTTGCCACTATCCGGCGGTCTTTTCCTGCGCGTTGTTGAACGCCTGGCCAATGGGGTTCTATTCACCGGCCACCATTGTTGAGGATGCCAGGCGGCGCGGCGTTACGGTTTTGCCGGTAGATGTTATGCAGAGTCAATGGGAGTGCACGCTTGCGGGGCCGGAGTGTGCAATCCGGATGGGTCTGCGCTACGTCAAAGGAATGTCGCAGCGCGCGTGGCAGCGTATCAGGGTGGCGCGTGAGGGCCGTGTAGCTACGCTGGAACAGTTCCTTCGGCTAAGCGCGCTCGATGAGAAGAGCCTGTCTTCGCTGGCTCAGAGCGGCGCACTCGAGACATTCGGAGTTTCACGCCGTGCCGCCTTATGGCAGATAATCGGTAAGCGCACAGCAGAATCCGTACAAGAACAGCTCGCTGAACCCGAGGCCGCAGAGCAACCGCAGTTTCGTCCGCTGGAGGAGGCAGAGCTGATCCGATGGAATTACAATACTTCGCGCCACAGCACCGATGGTCACCCGATGGCTGCCTACCGGCAGGCGCTGCAGCAACAGGCGCTGCCTTCGGCGGCTGATCTGCAACGCTGCGCTGCAGGCAGTGCGGTATCATTTACGGGGCTGGTGATCTGCCGCCAGCGTCCGAGTACCGCCGGTGGAACGCTGTTCCTGACGCTGGAGGATGAGACCGGATTTGTCAATGTGATTGTATGGAAACACGATTTTCAGCAGAACCGTGCGCTGCTGCTGACGCAGTCGATGCTGGGGGTCAGCGGAACGCTGCAGAGCGAGCAGGGAGTAACGCACCTGATTCTCCGCTCGTGCTGGGTCCCCACAATGCCCGGCCGTGCGCCGTACGTTGCCAGCCGCGATTTTCACTGATCAGTTGGGTACTGCATTCTGTTGCGGAGCGAGATCGGGCGTGGCGGGTTCATCCTGAGTGGAGAGGTACTGCAGCTCGGGAATCAGCACTTCGCGAATGTAGCCGCGTGGATCATCCGGCCAGGCACGCACGCGCTGCAGCAGCGCAATAGTCGCAGCAAGATCTCGGCCGGCGGCGTAAAAGAGATCGTAGAGCAGTCCGATTTCACCGCTGTAGGTGGTGTAGAGATCCAGCAATGCGTTGTCTATCGGCATGCGTCCGAAATTACGAAACGTTTCGGTTTCAAAGTAGACATCGTAATTAAGCGAAAAATCGTAGCGGAAGTCTTCGATAATGCGTTCTTTCTCGATCAGCATTTCGCCGCGCTCTCTGTGCGAACCGTAGAGCTGCTCGAGGTCCATGCGCAACCCGGCAATCATCTCACGGAAGCGCCGGCGATCTTCGCGCGCAGCCAGGGCGGTGTGGTACTCGCTGGAATCTTCACCGTACCGTGCGCGCAGGTAGAGTAACGCTCCCTGGTGTTCAACAAAGACCGCCAGTTCCTCATTGAACTGCACCTGATTGCGCAGCCAGATGGTGGAATGCGTCTGCTCGTGAAAAATCAACGATGCCAGGCGGTAGGTAGTGTAGTTGCTCATGAACGAGTACAACGGATCACCGGCCACGCCGAGCAGGCTGAAGGCGTGTACCCGGCGTACCATCACGTCCCAGCCGGCCTGCCGCAGGCGCTCGGCCTCGCGCTGCGCCTGCTTCGCCGAGAAGAAACCGCGATAGGGCGCTCGACCGAACAGCGGATAGTCCCAGTAATAGCGCTCGAAGGAAAACCGTCCTGCCGCTGAAACCACCGTCACCAGGTAATCCTTGTCGGTGCGCACGTAGCGTGAGAAGTTACTGTCTGCAGCCAGTCCGAGCTGCTGCTGTGCAAAAGCCCGTATGCTGGCGCTGGATTCAAACAGCGCTGCGGCAGACTCATCCAGATGCGGCCGGTAGCGCAGGCGCTCCACCGGCTCGGCGCGCAATAGCAGACTGAGAAGATAGGCGCCTTCGCGCACCAGATAGACGCCGTCCCAGACCGTCATGAACAGGATCGGAACAATCAACGCCAGAAGAAAACCGGTGGTGTGGACACCACGCATAATCACTCTCCAATCTGCGGATCGATGCGCTGCATACGGTAGGTGTCGTCCGTCAGCCGGAAAACAGGCTGGATGCCCGCTGTGGCATAGACGCGTCTGTCTTCGGTAACAAAGATAGCTTCAGCTTCCGGTAACTGCGCAAAGATCTGCAAACCTTCTTCCAGTCCTAGAATATAGCCCGCAGTGGAGAAAACATCCGCCAGCATCGCATCTTCGGCCATTGCCGTCACGCTGGTGAGGTTGTTACGCGAAGGACGACCGGTCGATATATCAAAAAGGTGGTGATAACGCTCGCCGTCTTCAATGAAAAAGCGCTCGTAGGCGCCCGAAGTCACTACCGCGTTGTTGCTGGAATCGAGAATGCCGATAATGCTGCCGCGGCCGGATTCGGGGTTCTGCAGGCCAATGCGCCACAGGTCGCCGTCTCGACGCACGCCAACGGTGTAGATGTCGCCGCCGAAATCGAGTACGGCGTGCTGCACGCCGGCCTCACTCAGCAGCCGGGCGGCCTCCTCTACCGCGTAGCCCTTGGCGATACCGCCGACATCGAGAGCCATGCCCGGTTGCGGCAGGTAGACGGTGCGCCGATCGTGGTCGAGCTCAATCCTGCGGTAGTCGATCAACGGCAGTACTGCCGCTATCTCTTCTTCGCTGGGCACATTCTCGCGCGGGGTTCCAATACCCCACAGACGTACCAGTGGTCCCACACTGATGTCAAACGCTCCGCCGGTTGCTTCGCTATAGCGGATGCCGGCTTTGATTACCCTGAACGTGTCCGGCGAAACCGCTACCGGCTCACGGCCGGCGGCACGATTGATCCGGAGAATCTCCGTGTCATCGTAGTTGGCCTGATTGCTACTCATCAGCGCTTCGATCTGCGCTACGCGATCAAAGACTCTATCGAAGATGCCGCTGGGCACCCGGCGGTCATGGATAGTGATGGTCGAGGTTGTTCCCAGAATCAGGCGGCTCTCGCGCTGTGGCGAGTTTGCACCACAGGCGCCGAGCAGCACTGCCATAATAATAACTGCGCCAAGGGAAGGCAGCAGACGGTATTTTGAGAAAAGCTTCATACTTTGCTATACCACAACAACCCGCTCGATTGCAATTCACCTGCGAGCCGCGCTATAGTGCCCAGCGATGAGCATGCTTCAGGCAATTCTTCTCGGGATTCTGCAGGGTGTCAGTGAGTTTATCCCCATTTCAAGCTCCGGTCATCTTGTGGTGGCACGGCATCTGATGGGTCTGGGTGAGATCCCTGTTCTGTTCGATGTGATTCTGCATATCGCTACTCTGATCGTCATTGTGACTGTGTTCCGCGAGCGCATAATCCGAATAGTGATCTCGCTGCTGCGCTGGGTTGGGCGCCGCGCCGACCAGAGTGATGCGACCGACCTGCGCCTGGCACTGCTGGTAGCCATTGCAACGCTGTTGACCGCAGCTATCGGCCTGGGCATTGCCGAGCTCAACCTGGCGCGCTTTCCCAGGCTTGTTTCGGGATTGTTTATTGTTACCGGTGCAATCCTGGTCACCGCGCGTTACTTCGACGGCCATCTGGGGTACGATCAGCTGGGAACGCGTCACGCGCTGATCACCGGTATCGCACAGGGATTGGCTGTATTGCCCGGCATTTCACGCTCGGGCATCACAATAACCGCGGCGCTGGCGTCCGGGATAGACCGTTCACGCGCCGGGGAGTTCTCGTTCCTGATTTCAGTGCCGGCGGTGCTCGGAGCGCTGGTGCTGACCTTGCGCGATCTGGGAGAACTCCGTGGCGTGGTTGGAATCCCCGAGCTTGCCGCCGGGTTTGTGGCGTCGCTGCTGGTGGGGGCCGCATCGCTGCTGCTGCTGTTGCAATTGATCCGCGGCGGCAAACTGTATCTCTTCGCCTTCTACCTGGTTCCGCTGGGCATCGCGGGGTTGGTTTTCTTTTGAAGCTGCAGCCGTTTGGATTATCGTTGCTATGCTCCATGGTGGTGGCAGCGGCTTCGTGCGTTGTGGTGCCGGCTCCGTCGCAGCAGACCGTTATGCTCGGCGGCTCGGTTACCGATAGCGAACTCTACCGCCTGTTCCAGATGTGCCGCGCGGCGTGGCGCGAGCGCGATGAGTTTCTGGAAACCGGCTGGCAGCTGGAATACCGTCTGGACGAGGCAACCAACACCCTGCTGCTGCTGATTGAACAGGACAGTACCTTGTATGTTATCTTTCGCGGCAGCCAGGTGCGCCGCAGCGAACTCGATCGCAGCTACAACACCATGATTGCGCGCCGGCGGCCCGGATTTGGCGGCCTTCCGCGCGATGTACGAACTCATATCGGCTTTACTACCAAGTATCTCGGGATTCGCCAAACGGTGCTGCGGGAGGTTCAACGTTCATCGGCGTCACGCATCGTTACCGTGGGCCACAGTGCCGGGGGAGCGCTGGCGCTGTTGGCGTTTGTTGATCTGCTGGACGTTGAGCCGCAGCGGCTCTCGTATACGGTCAGTTTTGGTGCTCCGCGCGTTTTCAATCGCGCCGGTGTCAGCTTTCTGCAGCCGCAGCAGCATCGTATTGTGCGCGTGGTCAACGGAGCGGATATCGTTCCGCGTCTGCCGTGGAGACTGTTTGGCTACCGCCACGTCGGGCGGCAAATCGATATCGGCGGCAACGGCGGTCTGCGTCTAGCCTCACAGTTTGACCACGATCCCGGCTACGAGTATTCGCTGCGTCAACGCGCCCGCGCCGCAGGTGCGGATCAGCAGTTCTTTTCGGCTTTCGGTCACTGAAACTGAGAGAGCGTACCCGGCGCCTGCAGCGGGCCGGGCATCTCGGGTCTTGATGCTAGTGGCCGTCTTCGCCGTTGTGCGGATGACCGTGATCGATCTCTTCTGAGGTGGCCTCACGGACGTCTGCAATTGCAACCTCAAAGTGCAGCGTTTGACCGGCAAGCGGATGATTGGCATCGAGGGTGACCTCGTCATCCCCTACTCCCTTGATGGTCAGCACCTGTACCGACCCATCCGAGGTTTGAGCCTGTACCTGCGATCCCACTTCGATAATCGACGGGTCCTGGAAACGGTCTTTGCCAACCGAGAACACCAGCTCTTCATTGTATTCGCCGTAGCCCTCCTCGGGCGTAACCGACACGGCCAATTCATCGCCGACGCTCTTTCCTTCGAGTGCCTTCTCGAGTCCGGGAATAATCGAACCCTGCCCGTAGAGAAATGAAAGCGGTTCCCGGTTCTCTGAGGTGTCGAGCACCTCACCGGCGTCATCCTTGAGGGTATAATCGATACTGACAACTGCTTTTTCTTTGACGTTCATGAAAAACTCCCTGATATGGTGGAAAAGAGTCTGCATGGCGACTGATACAACGGCCGCGAGCAGACATTTGCTTATAGGGTAACGGTGTTGACACAAGAAGGCAAGGCC
>SKLB01000297.1 GCA_007123465.1 Spirochaetales bacterium | reverse complement strand
GCGCTGGATAGTGCCGCGACAGCGGGTGTGGAAGCTGCCGTAGCGGATGTACCACTGGTAGCTGGCGGCGGTGCTGCGATCGTGGAAGCGGCATGAGCTGTTGGGGCAGAACTCAGGCTCGGTGGTGATTCGCACCGCCGAGCCCTCTTTGGTGGGCGTATCAACGGTGGCGATTTGGGTCGTGATGTGCACTGTGCGTCCTCCTGCACATTACACACCCGGAAATCTCCTGCTGCTTCAATTTCAACAACATTTTCGGCACCAGTTTGGAATCAGTAGACGACCGGCTCGGCGTCGAGGTCACGCCAGATGTACCAGGTAGCGACCGTGCGCCACGGCCGCCAGCGCTCGGCGTGCTCGCGCAGCCGTTGGGAACGGCGATCCTGTTCCCAGCCGTACAGGCGTGCCGCGGCGTTTACCAGACCGAGATCCCCCAACGGCAGGACATCGGGCCGGTGCAGGTGAAAGATCAACACCATGTCGGCGGTCCAGGGCCCCACCCCGCGCAACGCGGTCAGCTCCTGGTGCACCTCGCGGTCCGGCATCTGATCCCAGGCGGCCGGATCGATCACCCCCTCGGCAAACGCGCCGGCAATACCGCGGATGTAGCCGGCTTTCTGCGTCGACAGCCCGACAGCGCGCAGCGACGTCTGTTCGGCGACCGCCAGCGACTGGGGTGCAAGGCCGGGAAACGCCGCGGTCAGGCGGCCCCAGATAGTGCTGGCAGCCGCTACCGAAATCTGCTGCCCGATTATGGCGTTCAACAGCGTCTGAAACGCGTCACCGCTGCCGCAGAGCCGGTCACCGCGATGCGCGCTTATTAGCGCGGCAATCACCGGGTCGCGGTCTGTGAGCTCCCGGCACGCCTGTTGCCACCATGGGATCGATTTCATAACGCGGGGCCGAGTCTACCCCGATCACGGCGTCCTCGGCAACCGTGCGCGTGCCGTCTTGCTCTGTGCGATCCACTATGCCCGCGATCCGTGCTACAATCCAGCCATGAACCGGCAAACACTCTACGATATCGTGGCTTCGGGCCTGAACACGCGTGAGGATCTCAACTGCGCGGAGACCATAGTCTACGCCGCCAACCAGGCCTACAATCTGGGGCTGCCGCATCCGGCGCTGAAGCTGGCGGCCGGCTTTGGCGGCGGGATGGGTGTCGAAAGCACCTGCGGCGTACTGTCCGGGGCCTCGATGGTATTCAGCGCGATGTTTGTACGCCGGCGGGGCCACGAGAGTGACCGTGTCAAGCAGCTCAACACCGAGTTCATTGAGCAAATGCGCGGCATACTCGGTCACATCGACTGCGCGCCGATCAAGCAGCGCTGGCGCGATGAAACCGACGGCTGCCTGCCGGTGATGCTCGAGGCCGCGCGAGTGCTGCAGCAGATCATAGACCGCGAACGCGCGGCCGACGCCGCAACGCCAACGGCTGCCCGATAGTAACACGGGATGCCCGCGAACGCCGGCGCGGCACTCAGCGCTTTACGCGCGCGTTGCCGCGCCAGATATCCCAGACCTGGCCTTCATCGGCAGGCTGGCCGTAGTCGGTCAGAAAGGTAGTCGCCAGCGCACCGCTGGCCCAGCCAAACTTTACCCACGTCCGCGGCTCCCAGCCCCTGAGGATTGCGTAGAGCATTCCGCCTACAAATCCGTCTCCGCCACCGATACGGTCCAGTACCGTGATCTCACGCGGTTCGGCAAGGTGCCAGTTCCGGCCCTCGGAGACCAGCGCACCCCACAGGTGCACGTTTGTACTGACAACCTCGCGCAGAGTTGTTCCGTAGACGGTTGCGTTGGGATAGCTCTGCTTGACGGTTGCTATCATGCTCTTGAAACCGTCCATCTTGGCTGCCAGATCCGTGCCGCCGGCCTCGGGACCTTCCAGGCCCAGGCTGAGCTGGAAGTCTTCCTCGTTACCTACCAGAATATCCGACAGTGCGGCGATCTCCTGAAACGCCTGGCGCAGTTCAGCCTCACGGCTCTGCCAGAACGATGCGCGGTAGTTGAGGTCAAACGAAATGCGCGTTCCGTGCTGCCGGGCAAAACGCGCCAGGTCCACGCACAGCTTGCCGGTCTCGGGTGACAGCGCGGCAAACAGCCCCGAGAAGTGCATTATCTGCACGCCTTCACGCGCAAAGATTCTCTCCAGGTCAAAGTCTGCGGTCCGCAACGTGCGCCCAACCTCGCCGGCGCGGTCATTGTGGACCCGCGGGCCGCGCGATCCGTAGCCGCTGTCGGCGATATTGATCTGATGGCGGTAGCCCCACGGGCCGCCCTGCTCGCGCTCGGGGCCTTCGTAATCGATATGGCGGCCGGAAAGGTCGTCCCTGATGAAGCGCGAGATCGGGCTGTCTTTGACGAAGGCGGTCAGAACCTTGGCGCGCAGACCGAGGTACGAGACAACGCTCAAGACGTTGGACTCGGCACTGGTTGCGTGCATCAAGAAGGTATCGCTGCTGTGAACCGGCTGGCCGGCCGGCGGCGTGAGACGTACCCCCATGCTGGTAGGCGTCAGCAGCGCGTAGGCGCAATCCTGTCGAAGCTCAACACCCATATTTTCCCCCTGCAGCCGATAATAGTCGATTGCAACCGAACAGCCAAGTCGGCACGCCGCCTTGACACAATAGAGCGCAATTGCGTAGGATGGCAGCTGTCTCACGCGGGGGTGTAGCTCAGTTGGTAGAGCGCTTGAATGGCATTCAAGAGGTAACGGGTTCGATTCCCGTCACCTCCAATCGTGATCTGGAAAACCGTCGCGGCACGTGGTACCTTAATGGACGTTGACGGTAGTTCCGTAACAACTCCTTGACCTGCGGCCTTCGGAGTATCCAATGAGCAGCGATTCCAGACAGAACCGCGGCAGCATGTTTGCCGGAGACATCGATCCCGAGGTTGCCGATCTGATCGGCGTATCGACGGAATCCGCTTCCGACGATGTCCCGGACTTCTCGGACCTGTTTGGGGAGTCCGATGACTCCGACGCTGCGGCGCTGGAAGACGCTCCTGACTTCAGTCTGCGAAGCTTTGTTGTTCCCGAGGCGCTCGACGAGAACCCCAAGCCGTTCTTTGCCGATAAGAACTACTACAAGAACGTACTGACCGGCGAGGGTGAGGTATCCCAGCGTGTCCACTCTATCCTCGGCTCGTTCCTGAACGCCAAAGATCCCCAGGACCGCTCGATGTATCGCTCGCGTCTCATTCCGGCGTACTGGGAACTGGTCTCCAGGATGGCCCCAAAGGTGGTTGGAGCCGGGGCTACGCCCAAGACCCTCACGCTGCGTTTTGCCGCGCTGCTGCCGACGCTGCTGTCGGCTGAACAGCGTACGATGCTGTCGCGCACGATCTTTGATAACAAGACCGACGAGCCGATCCATTACGTCGACGAGTGGGTAACGCTGATTGCCCGTGGGCGAGTCAACCCGTCTGCAGTGGATGAAACCAAGGCATCGAGCCAGAACAGTAACCAGAAGCTCAACGCCCAGCTGGAGAAGACCCGCGGCCGCTACGAGGCCCAGCTTTCGCTGATCCGCAATCAGCAGACCG
>SKLB01000373.1 GCA_007123465.1 Spirochaetales bacterium | reverse complement strand
TTGAACGGCTTGTGCCGTACATCACCGCCAAAGAGGAGTAGGCCATGTTCTACGAATTCCTGTTTCCGTTGGTGCGCTACTTCACGCCGTTCAACGTCTTTCAGTACATCACGTTTCGTGCCGCATACGCTGCAATCACCGCGCTGCTGATCTGCTTTCTCTTCGGACCGTCGATGATTGCCCGCCTGCGTCGCAGCGAGGCCGGCGAGTCGATTCGTGCCGACGGCCCGGAGAGTCATCAGGCAAAATCGGGCACCCCGACAATGGGCGGGCTTCTGATGGTGCCGGCAATCGCTATCTCGGGTATCCTCTGGATGGATATTTCAAACCACTACACGTGGGTTGCCCTGTTCTCGGTTGTTGCCTTCGGCACTATCGGCTTCGTTGACGATTACCTGAAACTGTACCACAGGAACTCCGATGGCATGCGCGCCGGCTTTAAGTTCGCCGGGCAGACAATCGTTGCGCTGGTAATAACCGTTTGGCTCTACGCGCGCGGTGGATCCACTACCACCCAGCTGTTCTTCCCGTTCTTCAAGGATCCGTTGTTCGAGCTGTCGTGGTTCTACATTCCGTTTGGCGTATTTCTGCTGGTTGGCTGCGCCAATGCCGTGAATCTTACCGATGGGCTCGACGGTCTGGCTACCGGACTGGTGATCATGGTGGGGCTGACGTTTGCGGTGCTGGCCTATCTGGCCGGCCGCGTTGACTTTGCGCAGTACCTGCAGATCGTCTTCATCCCCGGCGGTGGTGAGCTGGCGATTTACTGCCTGGCGGTTGTGGGGGCGTGCGTCGGGTTTCTGTGGTACAACTCGCATCCGGCCGAGATCATGATGGGCGATACCGGCAGCCTGGCGCTCGGTGGCGCAATAGGCGTGGTTGCCATGCTGATCAAGAAAGAGATCCTGCTGGTGGTGGTGGGCGGCGTATTCGTACTGGAGGTGTTGTCGGTCATCATTCAGGTAGTGTCGTACAAGACACGCGGCAAACGAATCTTTCTCATGGCTCCGCTGCACCATCATTTCGAACTGATGGGCTGGCCCGAGACCAAAGTCGTGATGCGACTGTGGATAATCGGTGGTCTGTTTGCAATCCTGAGTCTCTCGACACTGAAGTTACGATGATGTTCACCGCGGAACGGGTTGAAAAAAAACAGTTTGATCTCGTCTTTCTTACCGTTCTGCTTATGCTGGTCGGCATTGGAACAACGATGCTGTTTTCATCATCCTACTTCCGGGCAGAGAACCTGTTTGCCGATCCGCTGCATTTCCTGCGTCGGCAGTCGGCATGGGTAGCCCTCGGGGCAATCGCGGCACTGGCCGCGGCGCGCGTCTCGCTGGACAGACTGCAGCGCTGGATACCGTCGCTGCTGTTGCTCACGCTCGCGCTGATGATTCTTACGTTCATACCCGGCATTGGGGTACGTTTTCTCGGTGCGCGGCGCTGGATATTCGTGATGGGTTATTCGTTTCAGCCCTCCGAGCTGGTAAAGCTGACGCTGGTGATCTACCTCGCGTATATTCTGAGTCGCAAGCACGATCAGATAGACGATCCGGTTAACGCGCTGTTGCCTCCGGTGATAGTAGTCGGTCTGTTTGTAGCGCTGATCTACCTGCAGAACGATTTTTCCAGCGCGGGGTTTGTGATTGTGGTTGCTATGGCGATGTTCTTCATTGCCGGGGTACCCATTCGCTATTTTTTGAGTCTGGGAGCGATGATCACCCCGTTGTCACTGCTGCTGTTACTGACACGCGAGCACCGCGTCAACCGCGTACTGGCGTTCATCGATCCGGCGCGAGATCCCGCCGGTGCCGGCTATCAGGTGCTTACCGCGCGCGCGGCACTCGAGCACGGTGGAGTGTGGGGCGTCGGCGTTGGCGCCAGCGTGCGCAAACTGGGCCGGCTGCCGGAGGCGCACTCGGATTTTGTGTTCGCCGTGATTGCGGAGGAGCTCGGCTTCATTGGGGTAGCCGTGATTGTGGCCCTGTTTGCCACGCTGGCATTTCGGGGCTACCGTGTTGCCTACCGCTGTGGCAATCGCTTTCACTCGTTTCTGGCCTTTGGGCTCACCTCCAGCATCCTTTTGCAGGCGCTGCTCAACATGGCGGTGGTCTCGGGGCTGGTCCCGGCTACCGGTGTACCGCTGCCGTTCTTTTCATCCGGGGGGTCATCCGTGTTCGTGACTCTGGTAATGTGCGGTCTGCTGCTCAACGTTTCGCGCCGAACGGATCAAGGAGACACGCATGGCTGATGCAGTCCTTGGAGCGCGGCGTATTCACGGCAGGGCCCGCACCAGGCAACACCGTAAAGGCTTTCACCCGCTGCTGATTGCCGCGGTGGTAGTGCTTGTCAGCCTGGGGGCCGCCGAAGCGCTGTTTCACCTGCTGCTCAGGGACACTCTGGTGATCCAGAGAGTGGCGGTTGAGAGTGAGTTGCGTTTCACTACCGCAGAACTGCTGCAGATCGCCGGAATCGGCGAGTCGGAATATTTCTTTGCACTGGATACCGAGGTGATACGGCAGAACCTGGAACAGTACCCCGCGGTGCGTTCCGCCACGGTGCACAAGGCGTTTCCCGATACGCTGCGAATTTCACTGGAGGCGCGTAAACCGCTGGCGGTATCGTTTGCGACTGTTGGCGGAGTCAGCGTTCCGGTCGTCTTCGATGAAGACGGTGTGGTTTTTGAAGTCGGTACGGAGGTCAGCGGGTGGGATCTGCCGGTGGTTTCCGGACTGCAGTTGGAGAGCGTGCGTCCGGGAGTCCAGCTGCCGGCGATACTGCACGGCTTCCTGGCCGATCTCAAGCAGCTGCAGCTGGCAGCGCCGGCTCTGTTCCGCCAGATCTCCGAGTACCGGATAGTGCGCCGCGCTGAACAGGACTTTGAAGTGCTGCTCTACCCGGTGAGCTATCCAGTACCGGTGCGCATTGGAACAACCCTTGACGAAACGCTGTTCAAGTATATCGTGATGGTGTTGGACGTGTTTCAGCGCGAAGGCAAGCTGTCGGCGCTCGCGGAACTCGATTTTCGCGCCGGTGAAGTAGTCTACCGGCTGAGGGAGGATTGAGTGGCCTCAGATGACATGATCGTCGGGCTCGATATCGGTACTACCAAAGTGGCCGCGGTTATCGGAGAATACGACGAAAACGACAGACTGCAGATCACCGGCGTTGGAGAGAGCCCTTCCTACGGCCTGCGCCGCGGGGTAGTCATCAACATCGAGAGTACTCTCAAATCGGTAAACGCGGCTATTGAAGCCGCCGAGCAGATGGCCGGGCGTGAGGTGGAGTCGGTGGTTACCGGTATCGCCGGTGGGCATATCGAGGGGTTGAACTCGCGCGGTGTAGTTGCGGTGACCGGCAAAGGGCGCGAGATAACGCAGAACGATGTGGACCGGGTGATCGACGCCGCCAAGGCGGTGGTCATACCGATGGACCGCGAGGTGCTGCACGTTATTCCGCAGGAGTTCATCGTCGACGATCAGGGCGGTATCCGTAACCCGCTCGACATGATCGGAGTGCGGCTGGAGGCCGAGGTCCACATCATAACCGGCTCGGTTACCTCGGCGCAGAACCTGGTCA
>SKLB01000256.1 GCA_007123465.1 Spirochaetales bacterium | reverse complement strand
GTCATGATCACCAGCGCAATTGAAATGGGACTGACAAAGAACGCCGCCGGGTTGCCGTATGAGAGCAGCATTCCACGCCTGAGATTCTCATCGACCATCGGGCCCAGAATAATTCCCAGCACGAACGGCGCCTCAGGGTATCCCAGCTTGCGCATCGGGTAGCCGAGCAGGCCGAAAGCGATCATCACCAGGATGTCAAACCGCCGTCCGGCAATGGCGTAGGTACCCACCATGCAGAGCACCAGGATGATCGGCATCATGATCGACTTGCGGATCATCAGGAGCTTCAGGAGCGGCTTGACGATCAGGATACCCAGCACAAACATCGCAAAGCTTGCCAGCAGGAACATGGCGCTGAAGCGATACATGTACATAGGGTTCTCGATAACCAGCATCGGACCGGGTCGGATGTTGTGCAGAAACAGCGCCGCCAGCAGTACCGCTGCCGGCGGGCTGCCGGGAATTGCCAGCGCCAGCACCGGCACCAGCGCGCCGCCGACAACCGCGTTATTGCCGGTCTCGGAGGCAATCAGCCCCTCGATCGATCCCTTGCCAAACTTCTCCGGGTGCTTGCTGGCGCGCTTGGCAAAATCGTACGCCACAAAAGAGCCGATATTCTCACCAACGCCGGGGATGACGCCGGTGAAAACGCCGATCACGCCGGAACGGATGATGTTGACCCAGTTGGCGGCCACGTCGCGCAGGTGCGGCAGCGTGCGGCCAATCTGCGGCACGCGTTGCTCAGGGGTGGTGTCTGACAGCGATGACAGGATCTCAACAATTCCGTAGGTGCCCACCAGCACCGGAATGATGCCGAAACCGGCCATGAGCTCGGAGACCCCGAAGGTGAAACGACGGAAGCCCTGGATTGTCTCCATGCCGACGAAGGAGAGCATGATCCCGAGCAGACCTGCCACCCAGCCTTTCACCGGGTCTCCCGCCGCGGTCAGGTTGCCGCAGATGGCCACCCCGAAGACCGCCAGCCAGAACACCTCGTACGACTTGAACTCCAGGGCAAAGCCGCCGAGCACCGGCGTCAGAAACGAAAGCGCAACCAGCCCGGCCATCGATCCCAGGAACGATGCGGTGGTTGCCAGGCCGAGCGCCTGAGCGGCGTTTCCGCTGCGCGAAAGGGGATAGCCGTCGAGGCAAGTGGCAGCGCTGGCCGGAGTACCGGGAATGTTCAAGAGAATGGCCGAACGACTTCCACCGTAGATTGCACCGACGTAGACGCTGATCAGAACCAGGATAGCGTTGCCGGGATCCCACTGAAAGGTCAGCGCGGTCAGGATGGCAATGCCGACGGTGGCGGTTAGTCCTGGCAACATGCCGAAGATGATTCCAAGCTGTACCGCAACAAAGCAGTACAAGAGATCCATCGGCGTGAGCAGGGCAACGGTTTCCCGGATCAAATAGACAAAGCCCACAGTGGTTCCTCCTTAACGGCGGCTGTTACTCAAGCATCACGGAAGTGGGATCAGAAACACCTGGTCAAACGAATACCAGATGATGCTGACCGACAGCGTCGAAATGACCAGATTCTTCCACCAGACGACCCCCTTGAAGTACCAGATAGTGAAGAAGACGTAAACTGCGCTGATCATGACGAAGTGCACTACGCCAAGAAACAGATAGTAGATGATTATGGTTGCCAGCACCACGATGAAGTGGCGCGTCTCTACTGCACGCAGGAACATCGCCGTCTTCGCGCCGCTCCAGGCCATCCGGTAGCCGCGCTGCGCCACGCTGCGCCGCAAGAGAATCAATCCGCAGACCAGCAACAGAATAGCAAACACCAGCGGCGACAGCCCCGGAGATGCAGCCAGCCCCAGCTCGCCGAAACGCCGCATGGTGAGCGACATATGGATGACCCATCCACTGAATAGGACCAGGATGACCGAGACAATGAAATCGCCTCGCGGCATACCGCTGTTTCTGTTCATAGCTTTACCCTGCGTCTATGGTGGCGGCGCACGCCAGGGCGTGCGCCGCATCGAAGTGAACCCGCCCGCCGTTACGGGCGCGGGATGTCAAACTGCGCCGGCGAGTTGTCGGCTACATCGCTGTCGTAGAGCAGCCAGCCGAACATCGACGCCGCCTGTTCCATTACCTGGTCTGCCTCGCTCCCCTGCACCGACACGGCCACGCTGCCGCGCTCCTCGGCAAGCCGCCTGACCGCCTCGCTCTGCGAAGCGGTTTCGAAGGCTGCTGAAATCGTCCGTGCCGCCTCGGGCGGAATGTCCTTGGGAATGAACAGGCCGAAATGGAAACCGACGCTCGGCATATCGGCAGCAAAATCGGTGACCGCCGGAATCTCGTCCACCCCGGAGATCTGCAGCGGCCGATTGTCCAGTACGGCAATAGCACGCAGCTGATCGGCACGCAGCATATCCGCAACCTCCATCGACAGCTGCATCACCACCTCGGTCTCACCGGCCACCGTTGCCACCACCGCAGGGTTGCCTCCGCCGTAGGGAATATGATTATAGCTCAGACCCAGGTTACCGGCAAAGGCTTCAGCGGCAATGTGGCCGCCCGCGCCGATTCCAGCGCTGGCTACGTCTACCGATCTGGTCTGGAAGGCCTCAATCAGGCTGTCCCAGTCGGTGATCGGCGAATCCGGATTGACGGCGATAACGCACGGAGTGAAGATCGCGAAATAGGCCTGCCAGTCGCGATGCGAAATCTCAGGCGTATAGTCCAGAACCTGGTAGGTTGCCACACTGGCGTCGGCGTTGCCGGCCCAGGTGTAGCCGTCCTTGCGCGCGTCGAAGGCAGACTTCTGTCCGGTTGACCCCGAGGCACCGGGTTGATTGACGATTGCGATGCGCGTACCGAGAATGTCCTCCATCTCGCTGGCCAACACGCGCGCTGTTTGATCGCTGGCTCCCCCTGCGCCCCACGGAACGATGATCGTGATTGTTCGCGATGGACGCCACTCCGCATCTGGAGCGGCTTCGCGCGCACCGGCGGCAAACAGCGAAACGCCTGCTACCGCAGCAACAAGCAGCGCTGCCAGAAAAACACGTACTCCTCTACTCATAACAAGATCCTCCTACAAGCCGATATGTTCATCTCCCTTTCCAGGGAAATCCCCTTCTCTACACTGCGCTTCAACGCGGTCGAGGAATTGCTTCGTGTCACGCAGAACCTGCGCCGCGTCTTGCGGCTGGTGGAATATCTCCAGCGACACCCATCGGTTGTAGCCGATACGCTGCAGCCGTGCGAACGCGTTGCGGTACTCTGCGGTCAGCCGCCGCGGATAGCTGCCGCTGCGGGTATTCAGATGCACGTGCCGGATGACCGCGGCATAGCGCTCGATCAGTTCAGCCCACGCCAGCGACTCATCGGCGCAGTTGTGAAAATCGAACATGCCGCGTACCGCGGGGCAGTTCACCGTTTCAATCAGCTGCTGCGCGTCGGCCAGTGTATTCACAACATTACTCTCGCGCAGCGGCAGCGCTTCCATGAGCAAGAGCGAGTTGTTCTCATGTGCCGCGGCGCAGACGGATAACATTCCTTGCTGCAGGTGCAGGCGGGCCTGCTCGACGGGCACGTCTACTGCCGATCGCTGCCGCGG
>SKLB01000052.1 GCA_007123465.1 Spirochaetales bacterium | reverse complement strand
TACGATAAACTCTCGATGTCCGAGGTGCTGTTCCGGGAGGTCTACGCCCGCGATCTGCAAGCGTCCAGGCACGCCGTGGTGTTCTGCGGCGATTCACCCAACGATGCGCCGATGTTCGGCTTCTTTCCGTTCTCGGTTGGTGTAGCTAACGTGCGTCAGTTCGCCGACATACTCGAAGCCGCGCCGGCCTACGTTACCGAGTCAGAAGGCGGCGCCGGCTTTGCCGAGCTTGCCGGCGCCCTGTTGTCTGTTCGCTGAGCGTGGCGCTCAGACTCCGCTGCGGTAGCGCTTCAGCAGTTCTCCGGTGGTCTGCACCGTGCTGGCTGAGTGTCCTTTCAGCGGTAACAGCCGTTCATGAATTGCGTCGATGATCCACTCCTTCTGCGGAAAGAAGGCGTCTTCCATCTCAAACGCGGGAGTGATCCAGTTGCGCGATCCGACCACAACCGGCGGTCCGTCGAGGTAGTCAAAGGCAGCCTGGGCAACGTTCGAAGCAACGCTATAGAGAAACGAGCCGCGTTCGCAGGCATCTGAGGCCAATACCAGCTTGCCGGTCTTGCGCACCGACTCCACAATCGGGTCGAGGTTAAGCGGGTTGATAAAGCGGGCATCGATTACTTCGGCCTCAACACCGTGATTCTGCGCCAGGTCATCGGCGGCTTCCAGCGCGCGGTAGAGTGTTGCGCCTACGGTGACAATTGTCACATTGCCACCGGTGCGGCGGACCACGGGTTCGCCTTCGGCTACTTCGTAATAGTCTTGCGGCACCCCGTCCTTTTCAAACAGTTCACCAATGTCGTAGAGCCGTTGGCTCTCGAAGAAGACCACCGGATCGGTGCCTCGCAATGCCAGGTTCAACATGCCCTTGGCATCGTACGGGGTTGCCGGAAACATAACCTTCAGTCCGGGGATGTGGGCCACCATTGAACTCCAGTCCTGCGAGTGCTGGGCACCGTACTTGCTGCCAACCGACACGCGCAGTACCAGCGGCATCTTCAGCACCCCGGCACTCATGCTCTGCCACTTGGCCATCTGGTTGAAGATCTCGTCACCTGCGCGGCCCATGAAGTCACAGTACATCAGCTCCACCACCGCGCGCCCGCCTGACAGAGCGTAGCCAACGCCCGAGCCCACAATTGCGCCCTCGGATATCGAGGAGTTGAACAGCCGGTGATACGGCAGCGCCTCGGTGAGACCGCGGTAGACGGCAAACGCACCTCCCCAGTCGCGATTCTCTTCGCCGTAGGCAACCATCGTAGGATCGATGTAGAAGCGGTGCAGCATCGCCTCGAACAGAGCGTCGCGATAGGCAAAGATCTTCATCTTGGACAGCGGCTTGCCGTTCTCATCGAGCGCGTAGCGCGAACGCTTGGAGAGCTGCTGCACGCGTGGATTCTCTTCGATTGATATCAACGTCTCGGGTTCGCGCTCCTCCATCTTTTCGGTCGGCGTGTTGGAGAACATGTATTCGCCGATCTTTTCTGCCGGGAGCCGCGGCGAGATATCCAGTGGTACCGCCAGTTTGAGCGCTGCGGTGATGTGCTCGGTGACCTGATTCTGGAGTGCATCGATATCATCCTGACTCACAACCTTGTTCTCCAGCAGATACTCGGAGAAACTGCGAATACAGTCGGCGTCCTGCCACGCCTCGATTTCCTCTTTGGTGCGATACGACGAAGCGTCTGAGGGTGAGTGGCCCGAGATGCGATAGGTTATAGTGTCCATCAGCACCGGTCCGCGGCCCTCCAGTAAAACGTTCTTCTTGCGTTCGACCGCGTCGGCCACTGCAAGCGGGTTGTAGCCGTCAACGCGTTCAGCGTGCATCGCTTGCGGGTTGACGCCCGCGCCAACGCGCGCCAGCACGCCAAACCCCATGGTTTCGCCGTGGGTCTGCCCGCCCATGCCGTAGAAGTTGTTGATGAAGTTGAACATGATCGGTGGCGCCCCGCCGATGTCCTCCGGCCACAGTGTGCGGTACTGGTCCATGCTGGCAATCGTCATCGCTTCCCAGGTTGGGCCACATCCCATCGAGGCGTCACCGATGTTGGCAATCACGATACCGCTCCTGCGGTTGACGCGCTTGAACAGCGCGGAGCCCATCGCGATGTCCGCGGAGCCGCCGACAATAGCGTTATTGGGCATGCTGCCAAACGGCGCAAAGAAGGCGTGCATCGACCCACCGAGTCCGCGGTTGAAGCCGGCTGCCCGACCAAAGATCTCTGCCAGGGTGCCGTAGATTACAAAGCGTTCGGCGGTTGTTCTGACGGAATCGAGTTTGTCGCGCTGGACTACCTTCAGCACATCGCCGTTGAGGTAACTCTTCATCACCGACTCGAGCTCTTTGTCCTCGAGTTTGTCGACTGCCGCCAGGCATTTGGCCAGAATCTCACCGTGGCTGCGGTGCGAACCGAAGATGTAGTCATCGATCTCAAGCGCCGCGCACTGGCCGACCGTGGTCGACTCCTGGCCGATTGAGAGGTGTGCCGGGCCTTTGTGGTCGTACTCGATGCCTTGATAGGCGCCCTGCGTCTTGATGTCGTTGAGCATGGTCTCAAACTCGCGGATCACCATCATGTGATAGAGCATCCGCGACAGACGCTGCTTGCCGTACTTCTTGATTTCAGCCTTGGCGTCTGACTTGTACTGATTGACCGGTATGTCGGGGATCGAGATCGCGCTTGGCTTGCGAACTTCCTTTGGATCGATTGTTAGTGACTGTGGCATTCTGTACTCCTTGTGTCTTAGTCCATATCCCACATTGCGTCGCGAAAGACCTCGCTGACGGTGGGGTGGGGAAAGATGACCTCGCGGACATCTTTGACTCTCAGCTCGTTCTCGATCATCAGTGCGGCACCAAAGATCAATTCCGATACTCCCGAGCCGAGCATCTGCACACCGATAATCCGACCGCTGGATGCGTCGGCAACAATTTTTGCGCTGCCGTTCTCACCGGGGTGCTCGGCAACGTAGCGGCCGCTGATCTTGAGACTGACGCTGTCGGTGGTCACCTTCAGGCCTGCTTGGCGCGCTTCGGTCTCGGTCATGCCGCAGCCGGCAACTTCGGGTTGGGTGAATACCACCCACGGAATCGCCTCGTAGCGCATGCGCTGCGCCGGACCCTGGCCTTCCTTTTCCAGAATCCGTGAAGCGGCAACATCGGCCATGCGGTAGGCGGTGTGCGCCAGCAGGCTGCGTCCGTTGACATCGCCAACTGCAAAGACGCCCGGCAGGTTAGTCTCCAGAAACTCGTTGACGCGGATCCCGCTGCGGTCAACGTCCAGACCGTTGGCCTGGTAGCCCAGGTTATCAACGTTGGGCTGCCGCCCGGTAGAGATCAGAATCAGATCGGAATCAACGTTCTGCTCGCGGCCGTCGCGCTCAAAGGTGAGCGACCCCTCGTTGATCTGCGTTACGCGCGCGCCCAGCTCATAGCTGACCCCGCTGACGCTCTTGCGCAACAGCGCTGCAAGCTCGGGCTCCATGAACGGAATGATCTCGTCCATCATCTCCACAACCGTGACCGGCACTCCCAGCAGCGCAAAGAAAGAGGCAAACTCCATGCCGATGTAGCCGCCACCGACAACGGTCACGGCTTTGGGCATATCGCTGATTTCCAGCAGCTGGCTGCTGTTGACCACGCCGGGCGAGTCAATTCCTGGAATTGGCGGCCACGCCGGCGAAGACCCGCTTGCCAGCACCAGGTAGCGGCCCTCGTAGCGTGTATCGCCCACCTGGACTGCGTTGCGGTCAACCATCATTCCGCGGCCATCGACAATCTGGACCCCACGTTTCTTCAACGTGGCCGCGATTCCCTTGCGCAGGCCGCCGACCACCTGGGTTTTCCATTTCATGGCCGCGCTCAGGTCGAACGTCGCCTCGGCTGTGACACCGATACGCGCGCTGTCGCCGATGTGTGCGTAGGTCTTGGCGCTGTTCAACAGCGTCTTGGTCGGGATGCAGCCAACGTTGAGGCACGTTCCGCCCAGCTGCCGCTCTTCGATCAATACGGTCTGCAGCCCGGCCTCGGCGGTGCGTTCTGCTGCGCGATACCCAGCGGGACCGCCGCCCAGAATTACAACATCGTACATGACAGTTCTCCTTACAACGCCAGTGTCAGGTCGATTTCGGCTATCGCTTCACAGAGTGCCTGCAGAAAGCGCGCTGCCGGGGCGCCGTCTACCGCCCGGTGATCGATCGTCAGTGACAGCCCGATGGACGGTACAAACTCAACCTCCGACTCACCGGCTACCGGCTTCAGCTGGATGTTGGAAACACCCAGAATTGCCACCTGGGGCGGGTTGAGTACCGGGGTGAAGTGCTCTATACCGAGGCCCCCGAGGTTTGTAACCGTGAAGGTTCCGTTGGCCAGCTCATCAGCCTCGGCGCTTCCCTGCTGGCAGGCCGCCGCCAGACGTTTGGCTTCCTCGGACATCTGCAAAAGGCTCAAACGGTCCGCAAAGCGGATTGTCGGCACCATCAGCCCTTTCGGCGTGTCGACGGCGAACCCCAGATGCACGTGGCGGAACTGCCGGATTTTGCTGTCGCCCATGTGGCTGTTCATGTAGCCGAAACGCTGCACGGTTCGCGACACCGCAAAGTGCAGCAGGTCATTGAGGGTCACGCCGCCCAGGCCCAGGGTTGCGTCGGTCTCTTTGAAGCGCCGGCGCAGGCGCTGTAGCGCGCGTGCATCTGCGCTGCTGTTGAGGGTCAGCTGCGCGGTTGTCTGAACCGATGCGAGCATCCGTTCGGCGATCACTTTGCGCACGCCTTTCAGCGGTTGTGCTTCAGACGGTCCGGGGAAATCAGCGCCCGGCGCGGCGGTGTCCGCAGCAGCTGTGGTTGAGACGGGCCGCTGCAGGTCGGCGCTGCGCACGCGCCCGCCGATACCGCTACCGTGGCTTGGCTGCGCCGTACCGGCGGTCTCTGCGCGGGCGGCGGCAGTCAGCGGCTCGCCGGAGTCCAGCAGCGCCTGGATATCGCGCTCGATGATGCGTCCGCCGGGGCCGCTGCCCGTGACGGCGCTGTAATCAAGTCCGTGCTTCGCGGCCAGTCTACGCGCCCGCGGCGAGATGAAGCCCGACCCGCCGCTGTCAGTTCCGGCGTCCGACGGTTGCCTGTCGACTGGTGTGTCTGCGCTTGGAGTTGCGCGGTCTTCGCTCTGCGCGTGTTCTTTCCGATATTCCTCAGGCTGGTCTTCAGCCGCGTCCTCCGTCGCTGTGCGGGTACCATCATCGGAGCCTTCGTCCTCGATCTCTTCGCCGGCTTCACCGATGTAGGCTATCGGTGTCAGTACCGGCACGTCGTCGTCTGCCTGGTGCAGAATACGCAGCAGTACACCGGAGACCGGGGCTTCGACCTCAAACGTTGCCTTGTCGGTCTCTACTTCGCAGAGAATGTCGCCCTCGCTGACACTGTCGCCCTCGTTCTTTTTCCACTCTACAATCAGGCAGCTTTCTACCGACTGACCCTGGCGTGGCATCAATACTTCGGTTGCCATCCATTCCTCCTAAACTCGTTGTACGTCCAGACCGCAATCTGTCAGCGCCTCGCAGGCCTGCTGCGGCAGATCGCGGTCCGTTACAATATGCGTGATCCCGTCCAGCGGAAGCACCGCTACAAAACCTCGATGACCCCATTTGGAGCTATCGGCTACCATCACTACTCGTTCGGCCTGTTGTGATATCTTTCGCACAATTTCTGCTCCTTCAACAAGGTGCGTCGAGAGCCCGTGCTCGATAGTGAAGCCGTCGGTACCCACGAAGGCGGTGCGCACGTGAAACCGCTCCAGCTCGCCGAGCGCCAGCGGTCCCACAAAGGATTCAGTTTCCGGCCGGAACGATCCACCCACCATGGTCAGGCTCAGTTGCGGATTGGCGCGCGCGTACGGCAGTATCAGCGTTGAGTTACTTACCACACTGATATTGCGCTTGCCGAAGATGTAACGTGCTACCAGCGCGGTGGTGGTTCCCGCCTCTATCATGATGGTGTCGCCTTCATCTACCAGCGCCGCCGCGGCGCGCGCTATGCGATGTTTGCACTCGACTGCGGTGCGTTGCCGTTCCGCAATTGCCGGATGGAACGCCGGCGCGGCGCCGCCCCAGGTGCGCACGATCATACCTTTGTCGGCCAGGCTGTTGAGCACCGAACGGACTGTGACCGCGGAGATCTGCAGCGCCTTGCTCATCTGTGAGACCGAGCAGTTGGGGTCCTCCATGATCAGATCGATCAGCGCCTGTTCCCTTTCATTCAGGTTATGAATCACTTACGAAACCCTTTCGATATACACGCATAATGTAGCATTTCTCCGCCGCTTGCGCAAGCGTTGTGTGGTAAGAACGCGAGTATTGCGTTGGGGTCAGTGGCAGGGCTGGCAGTTATGACGGCGCCGGGGTCTGGATCGGCGCGCTGTTCCAGTCACCTCAGGAACGGATCACGCCCTTTTTGAGGATGATGTTGGCGTAGAGCGAAGTCTCGCCGGTGGCCACTATAGCGTAGCACCGCTTGGCCTGCTCGTAGAATGCGAACCGCTCCACGTGCTCGAAACCGGCAAAATTCTTCTCATGCGTGCGGCACAGCTTCTCGTATTCGGCCCAGATCGGCGGAGTGGGAGTGGCGGGGTCCACCACCTGCATCAGGAACGCCGGTTTCTGCACAAAGTCATCCAGCGGATAGAGCGCCAGAATTGCGTCCAGTATTGCCGCTACGCCGTGGCCGTCGAGACGCACCAGCCGCTGGGCGTAGGCGGCAGCCGGAAAGTTGCCGTCGCCGATGCAGAGCTCATCACCGTGTCCCATCTCCATAAGGATCTTCAGTAGATCGGGATTCAGAATTGAAGGAATATTCTTCAACATCTTTGGCCTCCATGGTATTCAGTAGTATTCAGTAGCCGTCACGACGACGCGTACAACGGGCCGAAGGTTGAGCAGGCGCGGAAGTCCGAGCCCTCCAGGTCCATGCCGAATGCGGTCCAGCTGCTGGGCCGGAACACGCTGTGTTCGGCAACGTTGTGCATATAGACCGGGATGCGCAGCATCGATGCCAGCGTTATCAGATCGGCTCCGTAGTGACCGTAGCCGATTGCGCCGTGATTGGCGCCCCAGTTGAGCATAACGCTGTAGACGTCGCGGAAGCGCGAGTTGTCCATCAGCCGCGGCACAAACCAGGTGGTTGGCCAGGTCGGGTCGGTACGGTTGTCGAGTGTCTGGTGCACGTTCTGCGGCAGATCGATTGCCCAGCCCTCGGCGATCTGCAGCGCCGGCCCCAGTCCGGCAATCATGTTCAAGCGGCACATGGTAACCGGCATCTCGCCGCGTGTCAGGTAGTTGGAAGAATACCCGCCGCCGCGGAAGTACTCGGTGTTCGCCGGGCGCCACGAGGTGGCGTCGAGGCACGCAGCGGCTTCTTCCGGGGTGATCTCCCAGTACGGTTTCATTGCCGGTTGACCGTTCAGCGATTGCTGACCGGTGCCGTCCAGCGTGGCAGGCCCGGAGTTTATCAGATGGATAAAACCGTTCTCGGCACGTCCCGACAGCGCCGTGCCGCTAACCCGTTTGACCGCGTCCGGGCTCCAGTAGGTGCGCACGTCGGCAAAGATCTGTGCGCCGCCGGTCAGCAGATGACCAAACAGCATCGACACCGCGTTCAGGTTGTCATTTTCTGTGGCCACCATAAACGGCTGGCGGATTCCGTTCCAGTCGAACGAAGTGGTCAGAATTGCCTCCATGAAATCACCGTTGGGCATGAAGTCGGTCCACTGACGCTGGCCCTGAAAGCCCGATGCAATCGCGTTGTGCCCAAGCGCTTCCTCCTGGTAGTCGAGCTCGGCAAGCTTCGGGTTGCCGATCATCAGGTCGCGTGCGATCAGCGTCATCTTGACCGATGTTTCCCAGTCCTGGTCTTTTTGCTCACGCGAGCGCTGATTCTGTGGCGCGTTATTGTCCGGGCCTTCCTTGCAATTGGCCTGCGTCCATTGCAGCGCACGCTGGTACTCTTCGGGATCGTAGATCTGGTTGTCCATGCGCCTGATGAACTCCGACATGTCAACGTACTCGTTGCGCATGCCCAGATACTCTTTGTAGAAGCTCTCGGTAACGTAGCATCCGGCAATCCCCATCGAGACGCTACCCATCGACAGATAGCTCTTGCCGCGCATGGTGGCCAGCGCCAGTCCGGCGCGGGCAAATCGCAGAAGCTTCTCCTGCACGTCGGCCGGAATCGAGGAATCATCAGCGTCCTGAACCTCGCGGCCGTAGATGCCGAAGGCCGGAATGCCGCGCTGCGAGTGACCGGCCAGTGTCGCCGCCAGGTAGACCGCGCCGGGACGTTCGGTGCCGTTGAAGCCCCAGATGGCCTTGGGGATCAGTGGGGTTGTGTCCATGGTCTCTGAGCCGTAGCACCAGCAGGGCGTCACGGTTATCGAGACAGCAACGCTCTCACGCTCGAATTTCTCGGCGCACTGCGCCGCCTCTGCTACCCCGCCGATGCAGCTGTCCGCGATGACACACTCTACGTTGGTCCCGTCGGCGTGCCGCAGCCGGGACTGCAGCAGCGAGGCGGTAGCGCGGGCCATGTTCATGGTCTGCTCTTCGAGGCTCTCGCGCACGCCTTTGCGGCGCCCATCGATTGTGGGCCGAATGCCTATCTTCGGCGGGTTGCCGTGTAGCCGCCTGGCAGGCGTGTTCTGTTTCAGTGAGCTGATATCAGCCATTGCTTTCCTCCGCTAAACTGGTTTGCGTAACGCGTATCAATCGCTGAGTTGATACTCAGTGTAATCGATTGCATAACCTGGACCATTATAAACCGGCCCGTCGGGGCCGTCAAAGAAAATTGTGTGCCGGGGCTCTGTCCTGTATGGTCAGGCTGTGCTGTTGCGGTCGTGGAATACCAGTCTGGTCGGCAGGCGCTCTATTCTCGGCTGCGGCGGCTCGTTGTGGTTCAAACGCAGCTCGATGCGCTCGAGCAGCAGCTGCGCAGCGCGGCTGCCAATCTGCAGCACCGGCTGTGCAATGGTCAGACTGGGTACACCGGCAACCGCCGAAAGCGCCATATCATCGAAACTGGCTATGAAGATCGGCCGCGACCGCTGCGAACGGTGTTCCACCAGGTACTTCGTAGCGCCGATGTGCATGAAGTAGTTGGAGATGAAGACGCTCGCCGGCGAAGGGCTGTGCTCTGCCAACTGTTTCATCATCGCGTAGCCCGAATCCACGTGGTAATCGCCAAACTTGATATGCGCAGGGTCGGGATGAATGCCGAACTCCGACAGCGCGCGCACAAATCCCTGGTAGCGTTCGCGAAATGGCGTCAGGCTCACGTCTCCACCGATAAAGCCGAAATGGGTGTGACCGCGTTTGAGCAGATGATGAATAGCCTTGTAGGTGCCGGTAGCGTTATCCACCAGTACCGCGTCCGACGAGAAACCGGCGGCCAGCCGATCAACGAGCACCGTTGGCAGCCCAATTTGCTGCAGAAACCGCAGATGCGCGCCGCTGCCGCTCGAAGGAGCGATAATGACTCCATCAACGCATTTTTCTATCAGCAGTTCCAGGCGCTCTACCTCTTCGTCGGCACTTTCATTGGAATTGCATATGATCAGATTATAGCCGCGCTCGCGCAGGGCATTCTCAACCCCCTGTGCCACGGTCATGAAGAAATCGTTGGCAATCTCAGGCGCCAGAAATCCTACGGTAAACGTGCGGTTTGATTTCAGGCTGCGGGCGATAGAGTTAACCTTGTAGTTCAGCTTATCGACGATTTCCAGGACCCGATCACGGGTAACCGCCGAGATGCGCGGATCGTTGTTGATGACCCGCGATACGGTAGCGGTGGAAACATCCGCGAGTTTGGCAACATCCTTAATAGTTACCGCCATTGTGGTATAGCTTCATCCGAAAGAGTGCGAAAAGCAAGCCGAAATTTCACGGTGACGCTGTCTGTGCGCTCTGCAACCCCGGTGTCGCAGCCTGGCGCTGCGGTCAGCGGTTGTTCTCGGACTGCCAATCGCCCTCGGCAGGGCAGGCGAGGCGGTCTGCGTACGCCCAGCTGTTCTCGACGTCGCATATCAGCCTGGCGGGGCACGCCTCCCACGACAGCGCAGGGTCGCTGAATGCGCGCGCGGCTTCACGCTTGGCCGCGCCGAAGAACAACACAATTGCGGTTGCGCAGCCACGGATTGCGCGCGGTCCCAGTGTTATGCGCCGCGCCGGCGGTTTGGGGGAGTTGTCTATCGACAGGTAGTCATCAGCGTCGCTGAAAAGCGCTGCGGAGCCGGGGAACAGCGAAGCAACGTGACCGTCCTCGCCGGCGCCAAGCACCACAACATCGATTGCAATACAACCGTCTCGATGGCGCGGCAGCGCCAGAGAGCGGCGGAAATCGTCCAGTCCCCAGTCTGCTCGCTCTGGTTGGTACCTGAACGGCCTGCTCTGAGGCAGCTCGAGCGCAGCGCGCGCGCGCAGCGGCTGTAGCAGTTCGCGCTCCACGATGTGCCAGTTGCGCTCGCTGTCACCGTGCGGCAGGCAGCGCTCATCCGCGGGTATGAGCGTCACCGCGCGCCACTCAATCTGCTGCTGCGCCAGGTGGCGCAATACCCCGCTGATCGATCGACCACCGGGCAGCGCCAGTGATGCCTGGCCGTGCAGCTGAAGTGCGGTTTGCAGGCCGGCAGCGATTTGCCCGGCAATCAGGCGTTCCAGTTGGGTTTGGCTGCCACAGCGGCGTGTTGTCATCACTACTCCCGATATTCAATGTTGTAGCGGGCTCCGTCCTGCTCGTCGTGCGTGAACGAACCGTCGACCCTCAGCGCCAGAAACTCGACTATACGCAGCAGCATCGAGCGGCTGTCGTCGGTTTCGCCGCCGGCGCTGGGTTGCTCGGCTGCGGAACCGAAGATGTCGCTGCCGCCGTGGCGGATTGTCAGCGAGTTGCGGGCGTGCTGGTCCTGGTGCGAGACACTGAGGTATCTGATATCGCATTCGTCAAGCGCATACCCCAGGATCTCCGCTATTATCATGCCCAGTGTAATTGCCCGATCCAGCGCCAGTTCGAGCGAATCAAACTGAAACTCAACCGATAGTGTTACCGGATCGACGCCGTAGCGGCGTGCCAGCTGGGGCATTACGGTGCTCAGGTAGCCGCGGAGGTCGATCCTGTTCCAATTGGCGCCGGCGAGCGCCTGTTCGTAGGCTGTCTCCAGTGCGATTACGCGGATAGCGGAGCGGTTCAGCTCACGCAGAGCCTGCGGCTCGATGGTGTGATCCTGCTGCACTGCAAGCAGCCCGGAGATCAGTTGCAGGTTGCCGTTCATCTGCTGCTGAAGCTCCTGCAGGCTGCGATCCTTATCCTGCAGGTTCTGGCGCAGCCACGCCTCGGACTGCTTACGGTCGGTGATGTCCTCAAGGAAGAGAATGTAAGACTGAACCTCTGCATCAACATCGTGCACCGGATAGATCTTGATCCATGACCAGTACGACTCGCCGTCACGGCGCCATACGATCGAATCACCTTCCCAGACCGCCCCGCTCTGAATCGCCTCGAGTACTTCGGCCGCACTCTCCTCCTGCAGATACTCGCTGAGAAGGTCGAGCAGGTTCTGGCCCAATACGTCTTCGGGTCTATGCCCGTTCATGCGCAAGAAGTAGGGATTGGCGTAATCGATCCGGCCATCAGCTCTGGCGATACAGACAGCCGTCTTGCTCTGCTCTATTGCCAGCGAGAGTTCGTGCAGCATCTGCTGTGAGCGCTTGCGCTGCGTTACATCGCGGATGATGCCCACCGTCCCGGTGAAAAAGCGCTGCTGGATTTCGGTACGGTAGTGGCCTGCGGCGGCAATCTCGCCGTAGGCGGTCACCGAGGCGATCATGTTTGGCGCGCTTGCACCGTTCTTGCGGCGTACGCGCACCTCAAGGCCGTGCGTACAGCGATCGCCGGCGCGGCGCTCATCGAACAGCCCCGGCGCGCTGCTCGGGCCGGTGATAGAGCCGCGCATTGCGGGCAGGACCTGGCTACGGCTTACCCGCGGAACGTCCTCGGTGTGCAGCAGGCTGCTGAAGTGTGTGCCGATGAGCTCTCTGGGCGTATAGCCCAGTTGCCGCACGGCGTCGTTGACAAAAGTGAAACGGCCGGAAGGGTCAATTTTGTAGACGATGTCCGGAATGGCCTGTATCAGATCTTCGTAGCGCTTTTCGCTCGAGCGCAGCATGTCGCTTGTGGTTTCGTAGCGATCGCGCTGCAGCAGCAGCTTGCGTATCATGCACGGCAGCAGCTGCAGGTAGCGCTGCTCAGCATCTTTGAGCATGAACTCGCAGCCGCTGCGATTGTGTGCCTCACACAGCAGAGACTCGGTCCCCGCTGCACCAACTATGAGTGCCGCGATCTCGTTATTGGCCTCGAGCAACTCGAACGCCTGTTGGCCCAGGCAGTCTGCGTCCAGCAGCAGCAGCGCGCTGTCGCCGGCTTCCTGCGGCTCGGGCAGCTGCCGCCGCCGCTGGTCTGCCGGGTGCACGACTATCGACGCGCCGAGCGTAGTTCCGCTGAGCAGCTCGTCCAGGACGGCGGCAAACTCTATATCCTGTGTTACACAATGGATAGTCAGTGACACTCTACCATTATCGGCCGGTTTGTGGCGAACCTGACTCGCTCGTGGGTCCGTCGCGCTGCTCCGGCAGCTGCGTGCGCTTGTACCGCGCCGGGTCGCTTTTTTGGTCTACGGCAATTGCCATCGGCACCGCTTGCTGCTATGCTATACCACATCGCCGATACATCTGACTCGACGTTGTGCGAGCTGCTCCAGGGAGGGATACATGGCGAATATCTGCATCATCTACGGCTCCTCTACCGGAAACACGCGCGATGCAGCTCAGAAGCTGCAATCGCGGTGGGGCAG
>SKLB01000165.1 GCA_007123465.1 Spirochaetales bacterium | reverse complement strand
GAGAATCTTCCGTCCTAGCCGATAGACGAAGGGGCCATATCAGCTTCCCGGGGAGGACTTGAACCCCCACCAGCAGAGCCAGAATCTGCGGTGCTACCATTACACCACCGGGAATCATTCGGTCAAAACGCTACTACGTTTCACCGCGAGTGTCAACACTGCTACTCGATATGCTCGCTGTGATAGTCGATCAGCGTAACAATCTCGTGCCCGGCGAGCACGTTGTGGTAGTTCAGAAACGGTAAACCGATAATCGCAAAGATCCCGCTGACCACAGCACCGGCTTCAGCCAGAATATCGCCTGCCGCCTTGAGCGTTCCACCGGTGGCAATCAGGTCATCGACTATCAACACCTTTTGACCGGCTTTGACGTCTGCCCGGTGCACTTCCACCGTGTCCTCACCGTACTCCAGCGCAAAACGGCGTTTGATGGTGCGCCCGGGCAACTTGCCGTTCTTGCGCACCAGAATCAGCGGCAGTTTCATCTTGTAGGCAATTGGCGAGGCAAACACAAAGCCGCGCGCGTCAATAGCGGCAATTGCATCGAGGCCTGCTGCGGCGTAGCGCTGGCACGCTACCTCCACGCAGTGCGCAAACGCCCGCGGGTGCACCAGGATTCCGGTTACATCGTAAAACAGAATCCCGGGTTTGGGAAAGTCGGGAACCTTACGGATCACCGCGTCGAGGTCAAATTCAGCGGCCATGCAGCGCCTTCCTTGCTGAAGCTACCGCCGGATTCTCCACAAACCCGGCGGTTCACCCGGAGACTATCGGAGTTGGCGCGCGCTGTCAATCGAGCCCGCGCCTGCGCCGGCGCTTTCGCCGGGCGGGACCTTTGAAGAACAGAAGCCGCACCCCATTGAGCGAAACCAGTACCGTTCCACCTTCGTGCCCGATAACCGCCAGCGGCAGCGGCAGATCAACAGTGTAGATTCCAACGATCATCATTGCGATAAGACTCATGGCAACCGCTATATTGACCACCAGCGTACGTTTAGTACGCCGGCTCAAGGCGATCAGATAGCCGATCTTCTGCAGATCATCGGAGAGCAGCACGATGTCGGCGGTCTCCAGCGCAACGTCGGTTCCGGCGGCTCCCATCGCAATCCCAAGGCGTGCACCGGCGAGCGCCGGTGCATCGTTAACGCCGTCTCCTACCATCGCGGTCGGACCGTACTCGGTCTCGATGCGGCGGATCGCGTCGAGCTTGTTCTCAGGCAACAGTTCAGCGAACACCACGTCGATACCGGCTTGCGCGGCTATCTGCTCGGCGGCAACGCTATTGTCGCCGGTCAGCATCGCCACGTGCTTTATTCCAGCCTCGCGTAGTTCCTGGATGACCTCGCGCACCCCGGGGCGCAATCGATCTTCCAGTGCGATCAGACCCAGAATGCGCGCTCGATCCGCGTCGTCGGCCTGGTGCAGCACTACCACCACCGTTTTGGCCTCGCGCTGCAGACGCTCTATCTCACGCTCGGCCGCCGCCACAGCGCCGCCGGCGGCACCGTCTGCGGCACCATCGCCCGAGAGCGTGCCGAGCACAGCGGGACTGCCGATCCGCAACAGACGTCCGTCGACCGTTCCACGAACGCCAACGCCGGACTCGCTCTTGAAATCACTCGGGGCAGAATACGACAGGCCCCGTGCCTGAGCCTCAGCGGTAATGGCTGCAGCCAGCACGTGCTGGCTCTTGCTCTCCAGCGATGCGGCCGCCACCAGCAGCTGATCCTGGCTTTCTCCACAGAGCGAGACAATGTCCGAGACGCGCGGTTTGCCCTCGGTGAGCGTCCCGGTCTTATCGAATGCCAGCGCCTGGATCCCGGCGGCCTGCTCGACGTGCACGCCACCTTTGAACAGAATTCCCCGCCGTGCCCCGTTACCGATTGAAGACAGGATCGCCGCCGGTGTACTGATGATCAAGGCACAGGGGCTGGCGGCTACCATCAGGGTAATTGCGCGGTACATTGAGACCGACCATTGCGCGCCGCCCAACCAGGGCGGCAGCACCGCGGCCATTACGGTGGCCGCTATCACACCGATAGCGTAGTACTGTTCGAACCGCTCCAGGAAACGTTCGGTTCTGGCCTGCTGCTCCTGAGCCTTCTCTACCAGAGTGATCACTTTAGCGATGGTGGATTCATCACTGCGCTTTGTCACGCGTACCACCAGTTCGCCGTCCTGGTTTATGCTGCCGGCCAGTACACTTGAACCGGCGCCCTTCTCCACCGGCATTGACTCCCCGGTAACGCTCGACTGATCAACGCTGCTTGCGCCGCGTTCGACAACGCCGTCGAGCGCAATCCGGTCACCGGGGCGAACCTGAATAAATGTCCCGATTGAGATCTGATCGACCGCCACCGTCCTTCCGCGCTCGCTGGCCGGCGAATCCAGCACAATCGCACTGTCGGGGCGCAACCTGGACAGCGCTTTGATTGCACTGCGGGTGCGGTCAAGTGCGTAGTCCTGCAGAACGTTGGAAAGCGAGAAAAGAAACAGCAGCAGCGCCCCTTCGAACGGTGCTCCGACCGAGGCAGCGCCGATTGCAGCCAGAACCATCAACAGGTCGATGTCTATCCTGCGCGCACGCAGGCTTGCAACACCCGCCTGCACACCGAAATAGCCGCCGAAGAGGTAGGCAACCAGGTACAATACCCAGGATAGAACAGTCAGATTGCCGCGTTCAGCGATGGCCCCGCCGATGAGCGTGACTAACGTTATCGCCACAAACAGCGGCTCCAGCGGCAGCCGGGCGATCACGGCGCGCAGTGCACGCAGCACCCTCGGCAGTGGCCGGCCCTCTGCCGGCGCACGCTGCACTCCGGCCGCTGCAGAATCCGACACAGGTCCGAGGCGCATCTTGCGCGTGACCCACGGACTGCGACGCGTGTCCGCAGCGCCGCCCTTTGCTATCTGCAGCACGCCGTTATCGAATCCGATAGTGTCACCGCCAATCATGACGCCGGCGCTGCAGCCGTCACCCTCGGTTGCGCGCTGCAGCGGCTTCAGGCAGATAGCAGAGCTGGCGCCCAGATGCCGCGCGAGCTCGTGCGCCGCCGCCTGCACTTCGGCCTCGGACAGCTGATCGGGATCGTAGTCGATCTCCATCTGGCCTGAGTTGGTATCGTAGCGCACCTCGTGGATTCCAGCTTGAGATTGAAGTGTGCGGAATAGCGTTACCGGGCACCAGCGCTCTTCATCCGCCACCGGGCAGTCGGTCTTTATCCACGTGCCGGCTTTATGCGTGCTACTCATCGTCTGCTCTCTTTGGCTGCCGGGTTTCACCTGTCGGCAGGCGGTCCAAAGGCCCGCGGCGACAGTTGGGACACAACCCGTAGAGGATCAGTCCGGCTTCGTACTGGATCTCAAACCCGCTGCGCGCGGAAGCCTCGTCCAGAAGCGGCACAACGCTCTCCAGATGCAGGTCGACGATATTCTCGCAGCAACGACACACCACGTTTATGTGAGCGCCAACGTCGAGATCGTAGTGGATGTGATCGTGATTGGCTATGTCGAGCGCCACCAGCGCGCCCAACCCGCGCAGAGCCTCCACCGTGTTGTAGACGGTTGCCTGGCTGATCATCGGATAGTCGCTTC
>SKLB01000259.1 GCA_007123465.1 Spirochaetales bacterium | reverse complement strand
TCATGAGCAATAACGAGATCGTAGCGGGATTCGACGAAGAAAAGGACGAGAGCCTCAAGATCCGCCTCCAGAAAGTAGACTCTGTCGAGGGCTGCCTGATCATGTACCTCACAGGGTACATAGACACCTATAATTCCAATTTTTTCCAGAAGCGGGTTACGCGCGCGGTTGAATCGGGCTTCACCCGTCTCATCTTTCATTGTGGCGGACTGAACTACGTTTCCAGTACCGGCATCGGGTCGTTTACCGCGTTTCTCAAAGCGGTCAAGCCGCGTGGTGGAGACCTGGTGCTGCTGGAGATTCAGCCCAAAGTGTACGAGGTATTCCAGCTGCTCGGTTTCTCGCAGTTCTTCAACATCAAGGACAACCTCGATGAAGCGGTGGATTTCTTCAAGAAGGGAGGAGCCAAGGTCGAGTCCGATGTCTTTCCAAAGATATTCAAGTGTCCGATCTGTTCCAAGAAGCTTAAAGCCACGCGGGCAGGCCGATTCCGCTGTTCCGAGTGCAAGACGATTCTGGCCATCGATAACTCGGGACAAGTGTTTCTGGGATAAGATTTCGTGGGATTGTTTGATCGATTTCGCCGCCTGATTAAGTCGAACATCAACGATATGATCAGCAAGGCTGAGAACCCCGAGAAGATGCTGAACCAGCTGATCTCGGACATGAATCAGCAGCTGATCGACTCCAAGAAGAGCGTCGCTTCGGCAATTGCCGATGAGAAGAAGCTGAAGCGCCGTATCGACGAGACCCGTGCCCAGGCAGATGAGTGGGAGCGCAAGGCGGTTCTGGCGCTCAAGTCCGAACGCGAAGACCTGGCGCGGCAGGCGCTGGAGCAGAAGCAGCAGTACGAGAACCTGGCCGCCGAGTATGAGCAGCAGTGGAAGGCACAGTGCGATGCGGTTGAACGGCTGAAGCTCTCACTGCGCGGGCTGGACCAGAAGATCGACGAGGCGCAGCGCAAGCGCAACATGCTGATCGCGCGCGCCAAGCGCGCCGAGGCCCAGCGCAAGATGCAGGAGACCCTCGGCGGTCTCTCGGATACCTCGGCATTCGAGGCCTTCGACAAGATGTCGGCCAAGATGGACCAGATTGAGGCCGAGAACGAGGCGCTCGAAGAGATCGAAGGCAAGATTCAGGACGATTCACTCGAGCGCGAGTTTGCCAAGCTGGAGAGTTCGTCGGGTGAGTCCGACACGCTGCTGGATGCACTGCGCGAGAAGATCGCGCTCGAAGACAAGAGCGGCCCTCCGGCCTCGGACGCCGCCGGCGGCTCGGATGTGCCGCAAGACATAGATGAGACCCTTGAAGCGCTCAAGCAGAAGCTGAAGAACGAATCATCCGGTGACACCTGACCGGCTCACGGTTCACTGTATCGCAGTTTCAACTCCACTCGCCGATCAGATCCGGCTCTATGTGGATAACACGCCGCAGTTGGGCCAGTGGTGCCTCTCGTGGTCGCGGGCGCTCGGCGATTTGCCGCGCTGCGATGCGCTGGTACTGCCGGGGCACATGCTGCCCGAACTGCGCGTAATTCAACCGGGCATGCTGTTGAGCGCGCAGGTCATCGCTTTTGGCCCGGCGGAGCTCATTCCTATCGTACTGATGCGCGGTGTGGCTGACTTCATGCGCACGCCATGGGGTGCGGCCGAGCTTTTTGCCCGGCTGCGTTGTCGCCTGCTGGTTGCTGCACGTGCAGATAGCCGTTTCGGTTTGACGCTGCGTGCCGGCAGCGTCTCGAGCGTTGCGGCCTCAGCGTCGTTGTCGGCCACCGAGTACCGCATTCTGCAGCTGCTGTTGCGCTACGCCGGAGAGGTTGTCCGAAGGGAGTCGCTCTACTACGCCATATGGGGCCACGGCGCCGCAGATTCCCGAACCGTTGACGTCCATATCTCCTCGCTGCGGCGTAAGCTACGCACCCTCGAATCGGATGCCGGCTCGTGCGCCATACAGTCTGTCAGGGGCGAGGGTTATCTGTTATCGGGCCACAATTCGCTTGTGGATAAACTGTGAGCAAAATCAGCTTCTGTCGAAATGGCTACACAAGTTTTTAGGCGCGCAGCGCATATTCGGTCGACTTCTTTGGGCCCAGCGCGTTGAACCTCCATAAAATGTTATATCAGATACGATTAAACCGTGCCAAGGTCCGCAGTCCTGAAATCGGCCACATGGCCGTCAATAAAATCATACAAGCGCGAAGCTTCCGCCTGTGCATAACCTGTTGAAAACTTACGCATACTCTCGTGCTGCAAACAATTCGCGGCTTGGTTGCATTGTCGGCGGGCGCGTGATAGGATTCTGCTCAACGTGAAGTCCGGGTTAGCCGTTGCGCTGTACTATCTGGGCGCCTTCCTGGCGCTGGTGCTCCTCATTAGCGGGGTACACGGGATGGCTTTGTGGAGCCGATTCTATGACCAGGCAGCCGGCGGCCTGCCGTTTGCTGCCCTGTTGCCGCTGATTATGCGCGGAATTCGGCCGGCGCTGGTGCTCGGTGCCGTGGCGGCGGCGTTTCTGAGTCTCTTTCGGCTTCTGCGTCTGAGCGGTCCTCCTGCGGTTGCGCTGTCGTTTCTCTGGGTACTGCTCGCGGCGTCGCTGTTGGTTGCTGTGGCAGCAGTTGAGCTGCCTCTACAGTTGCCTCCGCCTGCAAGTGAGCCGGTGCGCGCGCCGGCTGCGGGTGTCCTGTTGCGCTCGCCGCAGGTGGCCCTCTACGTTGGCCGGCGCGAGGGAACTCAACTGCGCGACGTACTGCTCTGGCGCGCCTCTGCCGCGCAGGCCGGCAGCCGGAATGGCGCCGCTGGTTTCAGCGTTCATCCGCGCGCGAGCTATGACCCAATAATCGGCGCTATACAATTTTCCAGCCCCCCGGGAACCGTCATGCTGTCCGACCTGCAGGGTGGCCCGTGGACCATCGTAGAGCCGCCGCAGCTGGTTAGCGGAATGCTCAACGACGCGCGCAGAACCGCAGCGCCGCTGACCGGGCTGGCAAGAACAGATCGCCTGGCCGCGGTTCTCACGGTTGCCGCGCTGGCGCTGATCATAGTCATGTCGTGGGTCATCGTGCGTCTGACCCGTTGGCCGCTGTTCAACGCTATTCTGGCTATCGGCTGGCTGCGCCTGCTGCTCTACCTGCTCCCCGTATCGCTGGACCAGACCATGTTGCAGGCGCTCGGGCGGCTGATGCCCTTGGCGAACTTTCCCCTGTCCTATCTTCCTGCGCTGCTTTTGGCGGCTGTTGGACTACTGCTGCTGGTTGTCAGCGTTGTGATGCCGTCTTTCTCACATTGGAAGAGGGAAGTGAACGGTGGATAGACAGGGGCGCACCGCGGTCATCGTGCTGGCGACAGTCTATCTCGTGGCGTTTGGCGCGATGCTCGCCTACTCGATGTTCATGTTTCCCGGGCGCATTGTGCTGCCGGTACTGCAGACCGGATGGATCCTCTGGAACGGCGTTGCGCTGTTTATCGAGGTTCTGCCTACCGCGCACCTTAGCGCCGTTCTGCTGCTCTATTCGCTGTTTGCCGGCTTAGGGTCGGGTGTGCGTCCGGCGGACCGCGCTCTGGTGCGTGCGCTTAAGGGCCCGCTGGTGCTGTTCACCGTGATCACGATGCTGTTCGCGGTTGCCGTGGGCATAATTCAGCCGTACGCCGCGGCGCGGCGCGACAGCTACGTCTACCAGAGCGAGTTTGCACTCGCGTTGCTCGACCAGGCGCAGCAGTTCGAACGTGCCGGAGAGTACGAGCGGGCCGCGGTTGACTACGCGCTCTATCTGAACATCGATCCCGAGAACAGGGAGGTCCGCGCTCAGCTGGATGCAGCCCGGGCTCTGGCGGACGCGCGTGAGACCGAATCGCAGCCGGACCGCGATTCGGTCTTTCAGCGAGCGGCGCGTCGCGAGGCACCCAGTGTTACGCAGCTTGTAAACCGCGCTGCGGTGGCAATGGAGGAGCAGGATTTCTTCACGGCGCACTACTACGCCAGACTGGCGCTGGCGCTCGATTCCGGCCGCGAAGAGGCGCGGCGCATCCTGGCCAACGCCAATGAAGGGATGCGCACCTTCGGTCAGACTCTCCAGGAAGCAGCCCAGCAGCAACGCTACGAACGAAAGCGCCGCGCCTACCGCTTGTTGTCCGATGAACAGGGGCAGAGCCTGATCCAGGCGTACTACGCGTTTGCCGATCTGCGCGCGGACTACCCGGATGATCGCGATATTGAGCTCTACTACCCACTGGCGCTCGAGGCGATCCAGCGCGTGTCGTTTTTTCTGCAGGAAATCGAACGCGCCGAGGCATTTCCCACGCGCCATAACCTGACGTTTCGCAACGGTCCCGTCGCCGAGCAGCCGAACAGCGCCGTGCACGAGTTTGTACATATAGACCGGATGATCCTGGCCTCGGGCGGGCGTTACGCCCTGGGTATCGAGGCCGTGCAGTACGGCGCCGACGGTGAAATCATCTATCACCTGCGCGCGGACTACGGCAAGCTAGAACAGCGCGACTCTCACCATGGGGGCTCCTCCAGCTTTCTCAACATGCGGGCGGTTGACCGCCAACAGCGTACCGTTTCAGAGCCGCACTACCTCAGTGGCGCGCGCGATGAGAGTGTGGCCCACGTGTTGGAAATCCGGTCACCGGTCAGTCGGCTGGAGCTGCTGGCAGCGGCCGATGACGGCCTGAGGTCTGCCGCGGTACCCGATCTGCTGCAGAAGGCACGGATCTATCCGGACTTTGGTTTCGCGGTGGAACCGGTGCACGTGGAGCTGGGGATGCGGGTTCTACTGCCGTTCAGCTTGCTGATATTCTCGCTGTTTGGGATTGCGCTCGGTATCCGCTGGCGCAGCTACTATCTCGGGCGGGCTGCATTGCTCGGCGTACTGGCGCTGTTTACGCTGCCGTTTGTACTGCATCACCTGATTGTGCTCTACTTCTACGTCTTTCGCGTGCTGCTGGCGTTTCTGGTCCTCTCGCTCGGGAGTGTCGGCGCGGCGGTTGTGCTGCTTGCCATCCAGGCGCTGCTGCTGGCGTGGGCGCTGTTCAGTGTTGCGGCGAGCATGAGCGCAACATGAGGCGCGTGCCGGTTGGCACGCTGGTTGGCGGTCTGGTCGGCCTTCCTGCCGGTGTGTTTGGTGTTGGATTCGGGCTGCTGGTCGGCACCCTGGTTGATCAGGCGGTGCTGCGCGCGCGTGAACGCCGCTCGATAACCCGCCTGGTTGAGAATCCGCTGGAAGATACCGCGCAGCAGTCGCTTTCGCCGGAGGCCGCCATCCTGGTACTCGCCTTTGTGGCCGGTGGTACGCTGACCTCGGACACGCGGGCGCGCGTGGTGCAGTGGCTGATTGAACGCTATTCGACTTCGCGGCGTTGTGTCGGCCGGCTCGAGCGAATTGCGCAGGACGGCTCAGAGCTCGCGCTGCAGGCCGATAGCGCCGCACTCGGGGAGTTCCTGCGTCGCCGCCTGCCGCCGGCCGAGCTGGAGGCGGTGATCGAGCTGTTGCTGTCGATCGGTTGCCCGGCGCCGCGCGTGCGCCGTCTTGCCGAGCGCTGGCAGATTCCCGCCGAGCGCTATCGCACGCTGCGCGATCCCTACCGGGTTCTCGATTCCCAGGCGTGCACAGTGCTGGGGGTCTCACCGGCGGCCGGGCCGGAAGAGGTTAAACGGGTCTACCGCGCTCTGGCGGTTCAGTTCCACCCTGATGCAGCAGCCGGCCTCGATGACTCGCAGCGTCGTCAGGCGGAGCAGGCTTACCTTAAGGTCCAGGCTGCCTACCAGACAATCATGCGCGAGTTCGATATCTGAGATGCTGAGCTGCAGCGGCTATTCGTCAACGGTAACGCGGGTTATGCTGATGCCCAGCGCACTGAGTCGAGAAGCCAGGTTCTCATAGCCGCGTTCGATCTGATAGACGTTGTGGATAATGCTCTGGCCTTCGGCGCACAGAGCCGCAATCACCATCGCCATGCCGGCGCGCACATCCGGCGAGGTCAGTACCGAGCCGGTCAGTCTGCTCGGCCCGGAGATGACCGCACGGTGCGGATCGCACAGCACGATCCGCGCTCCCATACCGATGAGTTTGTCCACAAAAAACATTCTCGATTCAAACATCTTTTCGTAGACCAGCACGGTTCCGTCAACCTGCGTGGCAACCACCAGCACTATGCTGGTGAGGTCCGGCGGAAAGCCCGGCCAGGGAGCGTCGTCAATTTTTGGAATTACGCCGCCCATATCGGAGACTACCGTCAGGCGCTGTTGCGCTGGGATGTGGATGGTGTCACCCTCCTGTTCCCAGCCGATACCCAGTTTGGCAAAGGCGATGCGGATCATACGCATGTGACACGCCGGGGCGTCCTCGATAGTCAGCTCACCGCGCGTAGCCGCGGCCAGCCCGATCAGTGAACCGATTTCCATGTAGTCTGACCCGATGCGGAAGTCGGTGCCGTGCAGCTTCTTGACGCCGTTGATGCGCAGAATGTTGGAACCCACGCCGCTGATACCGGCGCCCATCGCATTGAGCATGTTGCACAGATCCTGGATGTGCGGTTCGGAGGCGGCGTTTTCGATAACCGTGAGACCCTCGGCCAGCACGGCGGCCATGACCGCATTCTCGGTTGCGGTTACCGACGCCTCATCCAGGAAGATCTCATTGCCTACCAGCCGTTTTGCCCGGACGCGGAACCGGCCGTCGATCTGGACGTCGGCACCCAGTGCGGCCAGGGCCAGGAAATGCGTGTCGAGCCGCCGCCGCCCGATGACATCGCCGCCCGGCGGAGGCATCTCAACGCTGCCGCAGCGCGCCAGCAGAGGACCGGCAAACAGAATCGAGGCCCGAATCTTTGAGGCCAGCGAGTCCGGGATCTCACAGCTGCGGATGTCATTGACGCTGATGGTGTAGGCCCCGCGGCTTGAACCCCGGGTAACCGTTGCTCCGAGATGAGTCAGAATATCGATGACCACCTGTACGTCTTCGATATCGGGGATGTTGCGCAACGTCACCGGCTCGTCGCTCAACAGGGTGGCCGCCAGGCAGGGCAGCGCGGCGTTCTTGTTGCCGCTGGCGCGGATTGTGCCGTTGACCGGGGTGCCGCCTTCGATCAGATACTTGTACATCGAACTCTACTCCCCTTGTGATGCTATCGGTTCAAAGAAGAACTGCTGCGGCTGAAACGGGTTCTGCTGCATGCCGATCTCGGCGAGGAAGAAAAACCTGTCACCGTGCGCGGTTATCACGCGCAGCGAGGTGCGAAAGCTGGTCCGGATACCGATATCGCGGAACGGGTTGCGCATTATCTCGGGAAAGATCACCTCTTCGATTCGCTGCCGCGCCACCAGGCCGCTCCAGCGGTTGCCGTTTTCGGGTATCAACAGCCGGTCGATCATCTGTACCGGAGCCAGCCCGGCGTGAGCCAGCTCTGAGAGGGTGGCAGGCAACAGCGCCCGGTCGACAAACTGCTGCCAGGCACCGTGGCTCAAACTCTCTGCGGCCCAATCCAGGAAGCTCCTCAGGTTGCGCACCACGTTGGTGGTTTCAACGGCCTCGAATCCCGCGCTGGACCAGCGGGTCCAGCTTATCAGGGTGTCGTAGCCGCGGCCCTGCTCAAAAACTGTCTGATAGCGAATGAAGTCCAGCCGGTGATTACCGTCGATGTCGGCCAATACGGTGCGCGTGGTGCCGGTGTTGTCTACCAGCAGCGTGGTCGGGATTCCGTCACCGCTGAACGTGTTCCAGTACTGCTCGGATCCATCGCGGGTGGTAACGCTCACCACAAAGGCTGCCGGTGAGGCCCGGTCCAGGCGCAGCGGGTGTACGGCAACATCGGAGACAACGCGCCTTCGCCCGAGGTTGAACCGGTGACGCTCGCTGAAGCCGCCGTTGCGAGCGCTCAGCACAGCCAGGTAGAGCTCGGGCGTACGCGCGTCTTCGTGGTAGAGCCGGGTGGTATCCGAGAGTAGCCGCAGATCGGCCTGTTCGTCATAGTCTTCGCCCAGCAGCAGCAGCCCGATGTCCAGTTGGCCGTTTCCGTCAACGTCGGCTACCGCGCCGAGGTAGTTGTCCTGGTCAACTCGTACGCCTATGCCGTAGCTCACGTGTGCAGCGGCGCGGCGAATCAAGTCGCGGGCCTCTGCGGGCGATGGCGGGGCCGCCGGTACCGCCTCGGGGGCCGGCTCGGGTTCAGCAGTTACAACCGGTTCTTCTACTGTGCGCTCCGGCGGTGGTGCGGCTTCTCTCGGTGCGGCCGGATCGGTGGTAGCGCAGTTGCTCAACGCCATTACTACCAGCAGCGGCGCGAGGAATTTAAGAACCGCTGTAAACGATTCGAGCATACCGCTATCATAGCGCCGATGGACGCTTTTCGCTACTGATGCAAACTTGATTTTTATCGAGCTTTGCCCGATTATGGGCTCCAGTCCATACAGGGGTACACAACCGGATGAGAGTACTGAAATTTGGCGGCAGTTCACTGGCAGACGCAGCCAGGATCCAGGACGTCTGCAGCATAATCGGCAGCGCGCGCGAGCGAGAGCCGGTAGCGGTGGTACTGTCTGCTATGAAGGGCGTCACCAACCTTCTGCTGCAGTGCGCCGGTGAGGCGGCTGTGGGAGATGCAGCCTATCACGATCACGCGGCCGGGATCCTGGCGCAGCATCGGGAGGCTGTCGAGCGTCTTTTCGGCGCAGCCGAGCGCTCGGTGGTGATAGCTCTGCTCGAACAGCTGGTGCATGAATTGACCGAACTGTTGCGCGGTGTGGAGCTGGTCAAGGAGTGTTCAGCGCGCACGCTGGATGTGATTGCCAGCTTTGGTGAACGGATGAGCTGCCGCCTGGTGTCCGCCTACCTGGACTCGCGTGAAACCCCCGCGGTGACCGTGGATGCTCGCACCATGATTGTCACCGACAACTATCACGGCAGTGCTGCGGTTGACTTTGCGCGGAGCTACCGCCTGATTGCCGAGGTGCTGGCACAAACGCGCGGGATTCCGGTCATAACCGGCTTCATTGCGGCAACCGCAGAAGGCGTGACCACCACGCTGGGTCGCAACGGTTCGGATTATACCGCCTCGCTGGTGGCGGCGGCTGTGGACGCCGATGCCATCGAGATCTGGACCGATGTCGACGGCGTCCTGAGTGCCGATCCGCGTCACGTTCCCGAGGCTTTCGTGGTCGGGCAGTTGTCGTTCAAGGAAGCGATGGAGCTGTCCTACTTCGGTGCAGAAGTGATCCACCCCTATACCATGATTCCGGCGGTAGAGAAGAACATCCCGATCTGGATACGCAACACGCTCAACCCGACCGCGCCAGGTACGCGCATCTCGGAGGACGTTGTGCACGACAAGCACCCGATCACCGGTATTGCATCGATCGACAACGTCTCGCTGGTGAATGTCGAAGGTGGCGGTATGGTGGGAGTTCCGGGAATAGCCGGGCGGGTCTTCTCCACGCTGGCTCAGGTCGGGGTCAACGTGATCATGATATCGCAGGCCTCCAGCGAGCACAGCATCTGCATCGTCTGCCGCCAGGGGCAGGCGCGGAGCGCCATCGAGGGGCTGGGGCGCGAGCTGGCTCACGAGCTCTCGCACAAGCTGATTGAACGTTTCGAGCTGATCGAAGATCTGGAGATTATCGCGGTGATCGGGGAGAAGATGCGCGGTTCACCCGGAATCTCGGGGAAGCTGTTCAGCGCGCTCGGTGACGCGGAGATCAATATTCTGGCTATAGCGCAGGGGTCCAGCGAGATGAATATCTCGTTTCTGGTCCACCGCCAGGATCGTGCGCGGGCTCTGCAGGTTGTGCACCGCGCGTTCTTCGGTGCCGCTGAGTCGGGAGCGCCTACATGATGTTCGCCAGCACGCGTGACCTCAGCGAACAGGTGGACTTTGCCACCGCCGTGTTCCGCGGCCTGGCTCCCGACGGCGGACTCTACCTCCCGCTGCAGCAGCCCGACCTGTCGACCCTCATCGCCGGCTTCACTGCGCAGAGTTCGTTCAACGAAATCGCAACTGAACTGTGTTACGGGGTGCTGGGTGACGAGCTCTCGCGCAGCCAATCACGGGCGATAGTCGAGCGCTCCTTCGAATTCTCGCCGCGGCTTGCCCCGCTTGGCGGCGCGATACAGCTGCTGGAGCTATTTCACGGTCCCTCGTGCGCGTTCAAGGACTTCGGTGCCTCGTTCCTGGCGGCGTGTATGGAGCACTTCCTGAGCCACCGCGACCGTCACGCGGTCATCCTGACCGCAACCAGCGGGGATACCGGCAGCGCTGTAGCGCAGGCATTCCACGGCCGCGATAACATCAGCGTGGTGATTCTCTATCCATCGGGCAGAGTCAGCCCGCTGCAGGAGCAGCAGCTCACCACCGTGGGCGGCAATGTATCTGCGCTGGAGGTTCGCGGCTCGTTTGATGATTGCCAGCGCATGGTCAAAGAAGCTTTTGTTGACCGTGAGTTGAATCGGCAGCTGGTGCTGACCTCGGCCAATTCCATCAACCTGGGGCGGCTGCTGCCGCAGTCATTCTACTACGTCTGGGCGGCCGCGCAGTGGCGCGCGCTCAGCCGGCAGCCGCCGCTGTTCTGTGTGCCCAGCGGTAATTTTGGTAATCTCACCGCCGGCGTGCTGGCGTGGCGCTGGGGTATGCGCGTCGAGCGGTTTCTGGCTACCACCAACGCCAACGACGTCATTCCCGAATATCTGGCCAGCGGAGTGTTCACGCCGCGGCCCTCGGTCCAGACGCTTTCCAACGCCATGGACGTGGGCAACCCGAGCAACTTCGAACGCCTCTCAGCGCTGTTCGGTGCCGATGTCGAGGCGATGCGGAGCTGCATCGAGGCGGCGGTCATCAGCGATGCAGAGACCCTGGCAACCATCGAGCGCTACTACAGCCGCAGCGGAATCTTTCTGGATCCGCACACCGCCACCGGGGTGCTGGCGGCTGAACGGTACTGTCAGCAGCATACGCGTACCGATCCGGCGGTAATCTGCCTGGCCACCGCGCATCCGGGGAAGTTTCTGGAGGTGGTCGAGCAGGCCACCGGTACCAGGCCGACGCTGCCGGCGCAGCTGGCGGCGTCGCTCAAGCGTCCCAAGCAGGCCACCGCGGTTGAGAGCAGTGCAGCAGCGCTCAAGCAGTATCTGCTCGGCACCTTTGCCTGACCGCGGCTACTCCACGTAGAGCTTGAGCAGCTTCTTGCCGTCGGCCGCGCGGAACGGATTGGACTGATGCTTGAGGAAGCTGCGGTAGACCTTGCAGGCCCGGTAGTAGCCGTCGGGGCCACGATAGGTTGAAGAGAGGTCGCAGCGGTAGAGCTCCAGCAGCAGCGGGAACAGCGGCGAAGCCATCGCTTTCTCGCTGCGGTAGGTCGGCAGCCGGTGCAGGTTGCCGGGCAGCATATGATTGCGAACCAGCCACGCCACATCGTCGATAAACTGCTGCGAGAACTTCAGCCGACGCAGCAGTGATACCGCGGTTCGGGCGCCGATCTCGGCGTGCTTGTCAAAGGCGCGCTCGCGCGTCTTGCGCGCGTACGGCTTGCCGGCGTCGTGCAGCAGCAGCGCCATGGTCAGCGTCAAATCGTTGGCCTTGCGATAGCGCAGCGTCTCCAGCGAATGCTGCCAGACGTTGCCTTCGGGGTGCTCTTCCTTGGAGTGAACGGTTCCGTTCATTGGCTGCAGCTCGGGCCACAACGCCTCTACTGCGCCGTGGTTCATCAACCGGCGCAGACCCTTCCATGCGTAACTGCCGCACAGGACGTCGATCAGCGATTGCCGCTGGGCTTCGACCGGAGTTGCGCGCAGTGTGGCGGGTGACGGTGCCTCGAGTCCCGCGATACTGTAACCGTAGCGTGCGCTGAGAACTGCGGCTTGCCAGAAGGTTGCCGGGTCGTCGCTGCTGCTCACCGGCAGATCCGGCGCACGCAGCAGCTGGTAGGCGTCGCTGCGGTCATAGAATGTATCGGCTCGCGGATCGAACAGCAGATCGAGCACGCTGAAACCGAATCGCGCAAAGTCTGCGCTGTCTTCGATGCAGCGATAGTAGATATTCCCCTCGCCATTGGGTAACGCGGCGTCCCATTCATCGACACCGGGGTATTCCAACTCGCCGTGCAGCCTGGCCAGGTCAACCAGGCTGCCGCGAACGGTTATGTAGAGGTTCTGCCCGTATGGACGGTGGAAGTACCGATCCAGGGCGCTGAACGAAGCCAGGTAGTAGGGCAGAGGAAGGAGCGCCTGCAACTGTTGTACCACGGAGTTCCTCCTGTGCGTTTAGCAGCCACTATTGTCAAGATAGCGCAACAGCTCGGCGATTTCGGCATTGTGGCGCTCGGTCTCAGCCGCACAGTGCCGCACTACGTCGTCGTCCTCTAAACACGGGTGTGTCAGTGAGTAGTCGCCGATGATGCGGCTGCCGCGGGCAGAGTCGCGCTCTCGCGCCGCTGTTACCGACTGCTCAAAATCGAGATTCATCTGGCGCAGCCGCAGCAGGAGGTCGCGATCGGCGAGGTCCTGCGGCAGTATCGGCTCCGCGTCGCACACCAGACGCTGCTGCATCTGCTGTGCGCGCTCCAGGCAGCGCGCGTAGTCGATGAAGTAGCCATAGGTTTTAATCGCCTCAACGCGGTCCTTTTCGAACACAACGTTGGCGCCGATGCCTTCGATCTGTTCTTCGAGGTAGTAGCGCTGCGGTGAAGTAATCGATTCAAGCCGGGGCATAGCCTCTGTCATCATCGCTACAATGTCATCACGCAGGAAGCCGAAGTCAAACCGATGGCGCCGGGCGCGGTTGCGCCGCTGGTATTTCAGCTGGTTGCGCAGCAGCGCGTAAAGATTGCGGCGCAGGCCCCACGCCGGTATCAGGCGGTTAAACGACGGAGATACGCCCTCGATAACCTCGTGCGGCTCGACAATCAGCGAGAACGGGAAGCTGACTCGCTGCGGCAGCGTGGTCACGCCGCTGGCAACAACGCTGTACGCAGCGCTGCGGTATTCAG
>SKLB01000204.1 GCA_007123465.1 Spirochaetales bacterium | reverse complement strand
GCCCGGGCAATGAAGAAGTTGATGATGAACATCCCGAGAGCAACGGTCATCATGTTGAGGCTTGCAGGAATTCCCTGCTCGGCAATCTCGCGAAATGTGCGCATCTTTGGCACAAAGTCCCGCAACGAGGCTCCGGCAAAGCTGTCGAATGCGCGTGCCCGAAGGCTCATGTAAATGACATTGATCCCCTGTATAAGCACCGTAGCAAGCGCGATACCGGCGGCTCCCATGGCAGGAATACCGAGTGGCTCAAAACCGAATAGCAAGAGAGGATCAAGCGCGATGTTCAGCAGCAGACCAATGAAGAGTGCATTCCGCAGGCTCTTTGAATCACCACGCGAGGAAAGTCCGGCGTTGATGATCTGATTCAGCAGAAAGAATACCGTACCAAAGAGGATTACCCGGATATACTGCAGCGCCAGTACCAGAACGGCATCGGTGGCGCCCATAAAGCGATATGCAGCAGGTGCTGCCGCAAGCCCGATTGCCGTCAGAACAATTGCCATGAGAATGCCGAAGGATACCGCCTGTGCCTGCAAGTGCACCGCACGCTCTTCATCGCCACGGCCCAGGGCGTTTGATATCAGCGCCGTTGAACCGGTGGCAACGCCACTGCCGGCAGCAATGACAACAAAGAACAAGGGAAAGCTGAGCGAAAGCGCGGCAAGGCCCTCGGTAGCAAGGAACTGCCCGTAGTAGGTGTCTACGACGTTGTACAAGGTGTTGAAAATCATGCCGATGCTCGCCGGAATAGCGAGCGACCGAACAAGCCGAGGCACAGGTTGGCCCAACATATCGAGCCGTTTTGCCAGGTGTAACGCCATGCAGAGTAAGATACGCTTCAAGGGCGGGTTTGTGGAACAAAATAATCAGGTTTATGCGGGAGAACCTGGGACTACACATCACCATGCCACTCTACCGAGAGCCCGGGAATGCGCTGAAAGTAGCGCGGCAGCGCCTTCCGCGTAGAGAACGGGAAATGCATTGTCCGGATAGAGCACGGTGAGGTGCTGAATAGATTCAGAGACAGCCCGTTGCTCAGCGCTCTGCCTGGAGGAAATCACCGCTCCGGTCAATAATTCACACACGGTAAACACGCTAATGTAGAGGCGTGTCTCTCCCAGTTGCGTGAGGCCCTGGTGGCGGGGCCGCCAACCTGCACCTCGGTTGGGTCTGGAATGGGTTTACTGGAAGAGTGATATGCGCGATATCCTCGCCGGCATGGCGGTGATTGTGATGGGCTCAGGGCTCCGGGTAAAGCTGTATTGCGGCCGGCGGTTCGGTGCCCGCACGCGCTCGGGAACGTTTTTGACCGTATCGCAGCGTCATTGATTGTCTTTACTTACGATTTCCATTTCCAGTTCAGCACTTCAGGCATATCCTGTCCGTGCTCATTGACATAGTGTTTGTGATCGACCAGTTTGTCAAGAAGCATCTGTTTGACGTACGCCGCAGAAGAACCGAGTTTGGGCACGCGGTCAATGACATCGCCGACAAGCTGAAACCGGTCAAGACGATTCAGCACAGTCATATCAAACGGTGTGGTCGTGGTGCCCTCTTCGACGTAGCCCCGCACATGAAGATTCTTATGATTGGTCCGGCGATAGGTCAGCCGGTGGATCAGCCAAGGATACCCGTGAAAAACAAAGATGATCGGCTTATCGCAGGTGAACAGTGCGTCAAAATCCTTATCATCCAGCCCGTGCGGATGTTCGCTGGGAGACTGAAGCTTCATCAGGTTGACAATGTTGATGACACGCACCTTTACGTCCGGCAGATGCTCGCGCAGAATGCTGACCGCCGCCAGCGTTTCCAGCGTCGGCACATCACCGGCACACGCCATCACAACATCCGGCTCACCGCCCTGATCGTTGCCGGCCCAGGGCCAGATGCCCAATCCGGCCGTGCAGTGCTTAACGGCAGCCTCCATATCCAGCCACTGATGCTGCCGCTGCTTGCCGGCCACAATAACGTTGACATAGTGCTGACTGCGAAGACAATGATTAGTCACCGACAGCAGCGTATTGGCGTCCGGCGGCAGATACACCCGAACGACATCGGCTTTCTTGTTGACGACATGATCGATAAAGCCGGGATCCTGATGGCTGAACCCGTTGTGATCCTGACGCCAGACGTGCGAGCTGAGCAGGATGTTCAGCGACGAAATCGGCGCCCGCCAGGGAATATGCCCTTTGCGAGTCACATGAAGCCACTTGGCGTGCTGGTTGAACATGGAATCGATAACGTGAACGAACGCCTCGTACGTTGAGAACAACCCGTGCCGGCCGGTCAGCAGATATCCCTCCAACCAGCCCTCGCAGGTGTGTTCGCTCAGGATTTCCATCACGCGCCCGTCCGGCGCCAGTTCCCCGCCGTCGGCGTCTTCCGGCAGGGCGTCCGCCATCCATGTTTTCTTTGTGGCCTCATACACCGCGCCGAGCCGATTGGAGGCGGTTTCATCCGGACCAAACAAGCGAAACGACCTTGGATTCAGTTTGACCACGTCGCGCAAAAACGTTCCCATCACCCGAGTCGCCTCGGATTCCACTGCGCCGGGAGCGGGGACATCGACGGCGTACTCCCGGAAATCCGGCATCTTCAGAGCGTGCCGAAGAGTTCCGCCGTTGGCGTGCGGGTTGTCCCCCATCCGGCGTTTGCCCCTGGGAGCCAACTCAGCCAGTTGGCTGACAAATGTTCCTTTTTCGTCAAACAGCTCCTCGGGCTTATAACTCTTGAGCCACTGCTCCAGCTCCTTGACCCGTTTGGGATTATTCACAACATCGGACAGCGGCACCTGATGCGACCGCCACGACCCTTCAACCTTCTTGCCGTCCACCGTCCGCGGCCCGGTCCAGCCCTTCGGAGTGCGTAAAACGATCATCGGCCACCGCGGACGCTCGACGCCGTTGCCGCTGCGGGCCTTGTCCTGAATCGCTTTGATCTCGGCGATCACCGTATCCAGCGTCTCAGCCATCAGGATGTGCATTTTCTCAGGTTCCGACCCTTCCACAAAATGGGGTTTGTATCCGTACCCTACCATGAGGCTTTCCAGCTCATCGCGGCCGATGCGGGCCAGAACCGTTGGATTGGCGATCTTGTAGCCGTTCATGTGCAGGACAGGCAACACCGCTCCATCAACGGCCGGGTTGAGGAACTTGTTAGAGTGCCACGCGGCGGCGAGCGGTCCCGTCTCGGCCTCTCCGTCGCCGACAACACAAACCGCCAGCAGATCCGGATTGTCAAACACCGCACCAAAAGCGTGCGAAAGAGCGTAGCCCAACTCGCCGCCCTCGTGGATCGAACCGGGTATTTCCGGAGCAACATGACTGGGAATTCCCCCGGGGAAAGAAAACTGCTTGAACAGCTTCTGCATACCCTTGGCATCCTGCGAGAGATCCGGGTTGTACTCGCTGTAGGTCCTTTCCAGATAGGTATTGGCGGCCAGCCCGGGGCCGCCGTGACCGGGACCGGTGATATAGATCGCATTCAAGTCCTGTTCGCTGATCAAGCGATTGATATGCACATAGATGAAGTTCAATCCCGGCGTTGTGCCCCAATGTCCCAGCAGGCGCGGTTTGATGTGCTCGAGTTTGAGCGGAGTCTTGAGCAGAGGGTTGTCCAGAAGGTAGATTTGACCGACCGACAGATAATTAGCGGCACGCCAGTACGCGTCCATTCTTGAAAGCAATTCGGGCGAGATTGTTCGAGACATACCAGACCTCCTGAACGGTAAGGTTCATATCGTACACCACTATCACACTAGTCGGGATAGGAATAAAGATCAACCGGGAAGTATATCTTGCTAAGACTCGATTCAGTCGGGCGCTCAGAGAGAGGTCTTCCTACAGTTCATAGCGTTCAAGCGAATCCAGGTAGCGCCGCGAGCTGTCGCGAATTTCCGCCATCTCCTCGTCGGGCTTTTTGCGCAGCAGGTTCAGCATGAACGAGACGCGCCCGCTCTCTTCAAACGCGTCCTGCTGCCGATCTACGAAATTCCAGTACAGGTAGTTGAACGGGCACGCTTTGGGGCCGGTTTTCTTGCTGACCGAATAGGCGCAATCCGCGCAATAGTTGCTCATCTTGTTGATGTAATTGCCGCTGGCTACGTAGGGCTTGGAGGCAAGCACGCCGCCGTCGGCAAACGTGCCCATACCCAGCACGTTAGGCAGCACCACCCATTGCCATGCATCGAGGTACCCGAAGTGAAACCACTTCAGCAGCTCGCGGGGATCGGTCTCGGTCAGGTTGGAATAGTTGCACAGGACCATCAGGCGGGCAATATGATGTGAATACCCGGTCTCCAGCACCGCAGAGACGCATTCCCGCACGCACTTCATTTCTGATTCCGCGGTCCAGAACGAGCGCGGCAGCGCTTTCTTGAAGCCGAAGGTGTTGGCGTGGCGAACCGCGGGCATCATCGCTTCATAATAGTTGCGGATGTACTCGCGCCAGCCGATCATCTGCCTGATGTAGCCCTCCACCGAATTCAGCGGCGCATTTCCGTTGCCGAGCTCCTCCATCGCCCGATCGCACAGCTCCTGCGGGCCGAGCAGGCCGTTGTTCAGGTAAATAGACAGGGTCGAGTGATACAGCGTGTATTCACCGGCGGCCATGGCATCCTCAAAAGGACCAAACTCGCGCAAACGATGCCGAAAGAAATCATCGGCCGCCTGGAGTGCGCCGCTGCGGTCGACTGCGTAGGCGAATCCGTCGGTTTTGCCCCAGCTGGAGTCGAACAGACGGAGCATCGCCCTTCAGATAGACGATGTGATAGCCTGCGTCGCTGCAGGCGGTGGCGAAATGGCGCTGAGCACTCCATGCGTAGACGATCTTCTTGCGGTGAAACGGGAGCCGGCGCATATCAGCGGCGGATTCGCAGAAAACCAGACTCACATCGGCGGGCTTCAGCCGGCCGGGGAACCGATCGCGGTTCAGCTGATCGGAGTGCACAAAGTAGCATTGCGACGCGCTCTTCGATTCACTCACTCGATTCACTCCCTGTGCGTCACTCATTCGCAGAGTATCATTGATTTGTCTCGGAGCTCGGCTGCGCCCCGGCACTTTCTCGGGTTCCCGACAGTCTCTCGCACACCAGAGGCTCGGATTTCCTGAGGGCGGGCGGCATGAGACCGGGAATGGTAATAAAGAGTCGGATCGGTAAACATCGTGTGCTCCTCCAGCGCGGAAGAGCTCCCCACCCGAACGCGCCGTGCGCCGGGTGGGGAAAAGGAAAGCGAAGCTATCTCAGTAGACATCCTTCCATTCGTCGATATTGGACGGCTCAAACTTGAACGGAGCGCCCAAGAGGATTTCTGTACCCCCGTCGCCGGCGGGAACAACCTCAAAGTTGCCGAGACGCCCGGCCGAGAACGTGTCGCCCGCGGCACCGGTGATGTCACCGTTCATCAGGGCGGTCGCCGCGTACGCGGTAAGATAGCCTACGTCGATCGGGTTCCAGAGAAACATGTAGGGGCACGCGCCGTTTTCGATATACTCCGCCATTTCCGAGGGCAGTCCGAGGCCGGTTACGTGAACCTCGCCGATAAGGCCGCGATCCGTAATTACACGCCCGGCCGCGGCGATTCCGACGGTGGTCGGTGCGATAATCACCTTCAGGTCGGGGAATGACTGCAGAAGACCTTCCGTCTCGCTGACCGACTTGTCTCGCAGGTCGTCACCGTAGGCGATACGAACCAGTTCCAGATCGGCATATTTTGAGGGATTTTCCGCCAGTTCCTTCTGCATCCACTCGATCCAGAGGTTCTGGTTGGAAGCCTGGCTGGTGGCCGAGAGGATTGCGATTTCCCCGGCTCCATCGGCCATATCGTAGGCTGCCTGGATGAGAGTGCGCCCGATCATCTCCGAGTCGGCCTGGTTGACGTGCACCTGGCGGCTGGCGGGGTTGACCGCGGAGTCCGCCGAGAGAACGGTGATTCCCTGATCCATCGCGCGGGTGAGCGCCGGCTGCAGCGCATCGAAGTCGTTACCGGTGATGCTGATCGACTTGACCCGCTGCGCCATAAGCTGCTCGATGATCTGGATCTGGGCTTCCGCGGTGGGCTGGTCGGGAGCGCGCAGGATCTCCTCGAAACCCTGTTCGCGGATTCCTTCCGCAAAGCCTTCCATCTGCTTCTCACCGTAGGGATTCCCCGTATTCTTGAAGATGAACGCGTGGCGTTCCGCGTCGGCTGCTTCGCTGCGCCCTCCGGCAAATAGTGCCAACGGCGCAAACGCCATGATAAGAACGAGTATCATGATAATACTCTTTTTCGTCGTACCCATATAAAACCTCCTGATTCTTTTCCGACCCTTATAGCAACGCTACGCGGCCGTATTTCTTTTCTTTTTGCCGACAAAACGGATTCTGTGAGCCAGAACGGACAGAATCAGAAGTGCCCCTATCACTACCAGAACAATCGGTGCCTGCAGGTTTGCCAACCCCATGCCGTAGCTGAGAAAGCCGACGATAAAGACGGCCAAGACGGGCCCGCCGATACGCCCGATTCCGCCGTTGGTACTCACACCGCCCAGCGCCACCATCGCGATAACCTCCAGCTCGTATCCCATCGCGACGTTGGGGCGTGTACTGCCCATGCGGGAAGTCAGAAAGAGCGCGGTTACCGCCGCCATCAAGCCGTTCAGTGTGAATACGACCCAGATTACCCGGTCGGTATTCACGCCGGAGTGGCGGCAGGTGCGTGGGTTATGCCCCATGCCGAACACGGCACGCCCAAAGGTAGTCCTGTGCAGCAGTATTCCGAACGCCGTCGCGGCGAGCACAAAGCAGATCAGGATAAACGGAATGCCCGCTATTTCGCCCCACCCGAGAAAGGAATACCACTGCGGAAGACCTCCGGAAGCCTGGTTTCCGAGGATGATGTAGGCAATCCCGCGATAGATGATCATCGAGGAGAGCGTCACGATCACAAACGAGAGTTCCTTGAACCTGACGAGCAGGAACCCGTTGAATGCCCCGCCGAGAGTCCCCACGAGCAGGCAGAGAAGCATCGCCAGCGGCATGGGAAGACCGAGGTTGTAACTCACCGCCATGATCACCGCCGAGAGCGCAACGGTAGACCCGACCGAGATATCGATCTTCCCGAGGATGATTACGAACATCATTGGAAAGACGATAAACGCCTTGTCGAGAAAGGTTGCTGGAGTGCGGATAAAGGTGTTCCACGTCAGAAACCAGGGCGAGATCATCGAGTTTCCGATGATCACGAGCAGGAGGATCGCCACGAGCATCCATTCCCACTGGAAGAAAAAGTCTTTCCAGTTCCAGGGACGATCGATGCTTATCTGTATCTGTTGCCTGTCGGACATCTTTTTCCGTTTCCTCAAATCGCCCTGCGCCGTAACGCATTCCGTTCCGAATTTCTCCTCACCATCACGTTGGTGAGCACCGCCGCCAGCACTACCACTCCCTGGATCGCCATTTGCCAGAAGGGCGAGACGTTGATGAGGGGGAGCGCGTTGGCAAGAATTCCAAACATGATCGTGCCGAGCAGGAGGCCGGTAAGACGCCCCACTCCTCCGGTGATGCTCACACCTCCGAGAATGCACGCCGCGATAACCTGAAGCTCGTAGGCAACCGCGGTATCTCCCTGTGCCGAGGCAAACTTGGCTACCCACAGCACGCCGGCCAGTCCCGCCAGTCCTCCCATGATGCTGTACACGAGAAAGATCAGCCGTCGCCTGGGAATACCGGAGATCCCCGCGGCTTCCGGGTTGGACCCGACCGCGTAAATCTGCCGCCCCGTGCGCGTGTGATTGATGAACCACGCGGCAACGAGGTACACCGCGATCGCGATCACGATCAGGTTGTTGATGCCGAGTGTCCGGCCCGTTGCGATTCCCTTGAAGCTGTTGGACATCTGGTAGGAACTGACCCACCTGCCCCCGGAGACCACGTAGGTGAGACCGCGAACAACATTCATCATACCCAGCGTTGCAATGATCGGGAGCACGTCAAATCGCGCCACGAGAACGCCGATCACCATACCGACCGCCATGCCGACCAGCGTCCCCAACGCGATTGCCGCGATCGGCGGCAGTCCCGGATTGCCGGCTACCGTCAGCGCAGTTACCATCCCGGAAAACGCGATCGTTGACCCGATCGAGAGGTCTATACCGCGCGTAACGAGTACGAGCATCATACCGACGGCGAGAATTCCAAGGATTGCGGTGTTGGTGAGCAGGGAGTTGAGGTTGCTTAACCTGAGAAACGCAGGGTTTCTCAACTGGATCGCGACCGCTATCACCACCATGAAGATGAGCAGCCCAAGTTCCCTCAGGTTTTCGGTCAGAACGATGTTACGCTTTGCCATGAAGCGCTCCGCTCGTTTGGCCTGTTTCGCCCGCTCCCCCGGTTTCCGCCACCATAGCGGCGTGAAGGATCTTCTCCTGCGTCGCCGCCGCAGTGTCCATCTGAGCGGTGAGACGGCCCTGCTTCATCACAACGATCCGGTCGCTGAGACCGAGGACCTCCGGCATTTCCGATGAGACAAATATGATACCGTACCCCTTTTCCGCAAGTTCTCCGATCATCTCGTAGATCGCGGCTTTGGCTCCCACGTCCACACCCTTGGTCGGTTCGTCGAGGATGATTACCTTGAGAGTCCGGCTGAGGATCTTGGCGACAACCACTTTCTGCTGATTACCGCCGGAAAGCGCTTCCGCGCGCGTGAAGATGCTCGGTGCCCGCACGTTGAGTTTTGCGGCCAGTTTCCCGGCCAGTTTGCGTTCCTTTTCCTCGTCCACCCATCCGTAGCGGAAAAGCGTCTGGAGAGAGGGAAGCGTTATGTTTCTGCCGATTTCCCACGCGAGGATGAGCCCCTCGTGCTGGCGGTCTTCCGGCAGACAGCCGATCCCCACCTCGAGCGCTTCAACGGGATCCGTGATCGACACCTCGCGGCCCTCGACAGTTATGCGTCCCGAATCGGCGGGAAAGACGCCGTAGATCGACTCACATACCTCCGTCCGCCCCGCTCCGACGAGGCCGGTCAGAGCGAGAATCTCTCCGGTGTGGACGCTGAAGGAAATATCGCGGAAAAACCCGGTCCGCGATAGATTCTCCACGCGTAGAACTTCCTCGCCCAGGTGCACGTTGCGCTTGGGAAACATCTGGGAGATTTCGCGGCCGACCATCGCGACGACGAGGTCATTCTGGGTGAGCTCCGGGGCAGGCCAGGTTCCGATGTGGCGCCCATCACGAAAGACCGTTACGCGGTCAGCCAGGCGCCATGTATCCTCGAGACGGTGCGAGATAAAGATCACGGCTACCCCCGCGTCCCGTAGATCTTCGGTAATCCGGTACAGCTCGTCGCTCTCGTGATGCGTCAGTGCGGCGGTCGGCTCGTCCATGATCAGGATCTGCGCGTTGGTGGAGAGTGCTTTTGCGATCTCTACGATCTGTTGACGAGCCACCGAGAGGTTTCCCATACGCTCCCGGGCGTCGATGCTGGGGTCGAGGCGATCAAGAAGCGCCTGGGCCTCGGTATGCATCGCGCTCCAATCGATCCGTCGCGTTAGACGCGTTACCTTCTCGTGTCCCATAAAGATGTTTTCCGACACCGTGAGATGAGGATACGCGGTTACGTGCTGATAGATCGCGGCAATGCCCCGGTGCTGAGTTTCTCTCGGGTTGCGGAACACGGCAGGCGCGCCCTTGAGACGAATTTCGCCGGCATCCGGTGCGTGCACGCCGGTGATAATCTTGATAAAGGTGGATTTGCCCGCGCCGTTCTCGCCCATGAGGCAGTGGATCTCACCTGGTTTGAGATCAAAGTCGACGCAGTCGAGCGCCTGGACGCCGGGGAACGCCTTTGAGATGTTTCGCAATTCCAGAATCGGTTCGTGCACGTTCATACCTCGATTTGAGACCCGTCCTGGTATAATGACCACCGTTTCTGTCTCAATCCCCAAGGCTCACTATAGAACATCTCGTCCAGAGAATATACCCTGAGCGAATTGCCCGGGTTTGTCTCCTTCAGCATACACGGGTTACCGGGACGCCGGTGAGCGCCCCGAGTTTCGCGATGCGCGACGCGAGATGCCCGACCCCGATCGCACAGTGGTGGGACGGACCCAGTCGAGACCATCTTTCGATAAACTCGCGCGGGGGGAGAGAAAACCGGTAGCGGCTGTTTGTGTTACCGATGTGCAGAACGGGTCCGGGAACGCTCTCGCCCTCCGCAACAATCATGTAGACCCCGTTGGGCCCCTCACACACGGACAGAAGCGTCACCGGACCGTGCTTGACCGACATCTGGATCGAAAGGCCTTTCCCCGGTTTTCCATGGTATACGGGAAGGGGTACGAGTCCTACCGGGCCCTCGGCGATCGCAAGGTGCGCCGGACCGTCGTGACCGAGCATGAGAATATCATCGTTGAAATCCATCGCGTAGAACTCGGAGAAGGATCCCCCCGCGTCGAAACTGTCCATGATCTTCATCGCCTGTGCGTTCTTGATCTCGCACTCGCCGGCAACGGGAATATTGCGACCGGTGAGGAGCGTATTACCCGCGATCACCGAGGTGACGATATTCTCGTGTGCCGAAGAGCGAGCGCCCTCGTAGTAGTACGCGAGCGAGCCAAGCTGATGGTGTGTGGCGAGCTTGTCCAGCGCGACGGATGTTCGCGCGGCGCGATCAAGCTCCTGCCCGTCGCACTCCGGCGATACCTCGAACACGCTGCGGAATTCCGCGATCTTCGTTGCTGTTTCCTCCTCGGTAACACTTGAGCGGAGTTCGGCAAGTTCGTCTATCTCAATGAGATCGACATGACCTCCAAACGCGCTGATCTGGCGGGTGATATCGGTGTAGACATCGAGCATCCCCGCGTAGTAGTGCCCCATTACGCCGAGCCGGTTTGTTCGCATTGTCTTGACGACGCGCGCCGCTTCCAGCCAACCGGCCAGCTCCTCTCTTGTACGCTCCTCCCCAAGGTATCCGGTAACGAGGTGGTACTCGATACCCGCCCGATTGAAGACGGATGCTATCTCGGGTACGCAGCACGCCTGACAGTGAGCAAGCCATTCGCCGGTCATCGTGCCGCGGTCGCCGAGCGTGTTGAACGCATCGTAGTCTATTGCGGGGACCGGCTGGATGTTGAGAACGATCACCGGAACACCCGTTTCCTGTATGACCGGAAGGACCGTGGAGGAGAGCGCGTACGTCGAGATATACAAAAATATGACGTCAACCTGCTGGCGGCGGAAAAGAGACCCGATTGCGCGGCTGCGTTCCGGGTTGTCCACCAGCCCCGCATCGACCAGCTCAACATCGCCAAATGCGGCGATCTGCTTCGAGACCTGCTGCTGATACCCCTCGAGGCGCTCTTTAAGCCCCTTGAATTGCGGCCAATAGGTATCCAGGCCGATGCCGAAGATACCAACGTTCAACGTTCCGTTTGCTGCCATACCGTTTTCTCCTGTCTTGCTACGCTAAAACGGGTTTCGTGATCCGCAAATAGACAAAAGACCGTATGTGATATACTTTTTTTGGATGGGCACCCAGAATATCGCGTTTTCCCGGTATCTTCCGGTGAATCCAGAGGCGCTCCGGTGGGAGATACACTGTAACGATGCCGGTTACTCGCACGTACCGCCCGGGGCGCACTATCCGCTTGTTCCGCAGGACCACCCCGCGGACTACGCCGCAACCGTTGCGACTGGTCGCATTCTTTCCGAATTCCAGGTGATCTACATTACCGCGGGCCGAGGCCACTTTGAGTGCGAACGTATGGGAAAGTGCGCCATCACGGCGGGAGACATAATCATCCTTTTCCCGGGAGTCCGCCACGCGTATCACCCGGTACGCGAGATTGGATGGCACGAGTACTGGGTCGGTTTTTCAGGGGAGCACGCGTATCGTCTCTGGCATAACGGACTTTTTGCACCGGAACGCGCGGTCCACCACCTCGGACTGAATCACGAGGTGATGGCGGATTACGAACAGATCGTTCGTCTCTGCCGCCAACAGACACCTGCATTCCAGGTACGGCTGGGAGCGCTCGTACTGCAGTTGCTCGCACATATCCACGCGATAGAAACGACATCCAGAACTGCAGCAGGCGACAGCGAACTGGTACAGAAGGCACGCCGTATCATGCAGCAAAAGCTCGACGAGGGAATCGAGGTTGAGACGATCGCGAAGCAGGTGGGAGTGGGGTACACGCACCTGCTCGAGATCTTCAGACAGTATACCGGGCTTACGCCGTACCAGTATTTCCTTCAGCTTCGGATGCATCGCGCCAGGGAACTGCTGCACAACACACGCCTCTCGGTAAAAGAAGTCGCTGCGCGGATGAGTTTTGAGAATCAGTATTACTTCGCGCGCCTGTTCAGGAAGAAGACGGGTATGTCTCCCACCCAGTGGCGCAACGGTTCGGTCTAAGTACTCAGAGTTCTGCGACAGCCGCGCGCTGGACCGGAAACAGCTCCCTGTAGAAACCGAAGTTGCCGGCTACACCCATACCGGCGATCGCCGACCAGAACCACAATCGGCGACTTGCCAATCCGCTGCGGTGTGGCCGCAACGCCAGCCAGACGAGAACAAACAACAGCCCGATCAGGCCGCGGTAGAACGACACCACAATCGGATCCCAACCCTGGGCCGTGAGAATGCCGCCGATCCCGCCTGATATCCCCCAGCATAGTGCCGCAAGTGCCACGAACGCCGTACTCAGACTTAACTGGTGCCAAAAATGTGCTTTTGGACCCCGCCGTGGGCCCCGCCGGAGCTGCAGCCTGAGACCACAGCATAGCGCACGGCAACGGGTAGTGGCTACGGGTAGCGCTGTGATGCAGCGCTAAGCTGCCAGATGAGCCGGCAGCGCCCGCGGGGCAAGTGCAACCCGAGTAGCGCTGAGTTCGCCGGTGTCAAAGTTCACCGCCGGCGGGTTTTCGTACTCGTGATGCCAGATCGCTCGCGCCCAGCTGCCCGGCGAGTGCAGATGGGCAAACAGATGCCGGTGGGTGAACAGCCGTGCGCG
>SKLB01000124.1 GCA_007123465.1 Spirochaetales bacterium | reverse complement strand
TCTTCCTGACCGCATCTTCAAACGGCTTGACCATCTTGCCTTCACCAAACCAGCCGAGGTCTCCGCCCTTCGATTTGCTCGGACAGGTCGAGTGCTGCCGCGCCACTTCTTCAAACCGCGCCCCCTGCTTGATCTCCTGCCTGAGACGGCGCGCCAGGTCCTTGCTCTTGACCAGAATATGACTTGCTCTCCATTCCATCGGACGATTGTCCGCAAACAGTGCCCGGAGGTCAAGAAACCGAGGCGCAAACGTTTCGCGAAGCGCGGCAGCTGCCAGGTCTACAACCGGACGCGTGCAACGCCCGACAATCCCGGTATCGCTGCTGGCCAGGCTACCGTCCTGCACTGATACCAGGGTTTCATCCACCCGCTCTACCGCAGAACAGCGAAACTCCGGCCCCCGCGCTTGCAGCAGCCGAGCGTGTTCGAGGCTCCACGCCACCGGCCTGTCAAACAGCACCTCGCAGTGCTCGATACGGTTTGATCTGACTGCACCGACCAGCGCATTGTGCACCTGTTGCAGCCGTTCGTCGATTGGCAACCGGTTGTGCGTTCCGCCGATGTCGCGCATGAAACCATCGGTTGCCAGAACCAGGGGGCGGCCGGCCAGGTAGTTTGCCACTGTGAACAGGACATTGAATCCGTCGATGTAGAGTGGAGCCGGAGCCTTCTGCGGCGCTATCCGCCGCTCGCTGTAGCGTGCGGACGCCGCTTCTGAGAACACCCCGCGGTGCAGTATCGCGCGTTCGGTACTCGACAGCCGGTGCCGGTCTCCTACCAGTTTGAGCACGCCCTGATCGGGATAGCCGCGGTCGAGAAGGTAGCGGTAGTCAATGCACGCGGCGCGCAGCGAATCGCTGATGAGCATAGCTAACGGTAGTGGTGCCGCCGCGGCTGGTCAAGGCAGCCGCAGACGGGTAGCAGAAGCGCGCGGTTTACGGCACAGTAGTCTCTGTGAAACATGACCGGTTTTCTGAGGATCTGCTGCGGGAAGTACATCACAGGACACAGTTACCGCTCGGGGTCAGCCGCTACTACGCCGCTCTGGCGGCCAGTGAGGACCCCGTTAGCGATCCGATTGCCGCACAGTACGTGCCGCAGCCGGCCGAGCGGGAGATTCGCGCGTACGAAGATCCGGACCCCATCGGTGACGATCGCTACACCGTGGCGCCGCGGCTGGTGCATCACTACTATGACCGTGCTCTGCTGCTGGTCAATGATAGCTGCGCGGTCTATTGTCGCCACTGCTTCCGGCGCCACTTTACCGCCAACGGTTCCGGCCGAATCACGCCGGCTGAACTGGAGCAGGTCTGCGATTACCTCGGCCGGACGCCGCAGGTGCGCGAGGTGCTGCTCTCCGGAGGTGATCCGCTGATGCTGGCTGACGCAGAACTGTTTACCGTGGTCGACCGCTTGCGCGAGGTTGATGACTACCTGATCCGGCTGTGCACGCGCATGCCGGTGGTCCTGCCGCAGCGTGTAACCGAGGCGTTTGCCTCGGCGCTGGGAACGCGGTTACCGGCCTGGGTAGTGGTGCACGTCAATCATCCGCACGAGCTCACGGACTCATTTGAAGCTGCTATCGGGCGGTTGCTCGGCGCCGGAGTGGCGGTAGCCAACCAGACGGTTCTGCTGCGCGGCGTCAATAACCGGGCAACAGTGCTCGAGGCGCTGTTCACCGGATTGCTGCGGCTGGGCGTGCGTCCCTATTATCTTTTCCAGGGTGATCTGGCCAGCGGGACAGCGCATTTTCGCACCACTATCGCCGAAGGGCTGGAACTGATGCGCACACTGCGCTCGCGCCTGTCCAACCTGGCGCTGCCGACCTATGCGGTCGATCTTCCCGGCGGTGGCGGCAAGGTAGCGATCGAAAGTGCGTTACTACGCACGGAACCGGGCGCCTACGTTCTGCGCGGCCCCGACGGCAACGAGTATCGCTATCCACAAGAAAATGCATCGTCGTTATAAAGAATTTTCTTGACGGAATCGCTCGACTTAGCGTTACAATGGAGCGAGGGGGGAGCTGATGAAGAAGCTGAGCGATGCGATTGTGGTGGTAGCCGGCGGAACCGGTAGTGTTGGCGAAGGTCTGGTACGTCAGTTCCTGCGTCAAGGGGCTACCGTTGTGGTTCCCTATCGCAGCGATGCCAGGCGCGAACGGCTCGAACAGTACGTGAGCGATATCGAGGACGGTAGCCTGAGCTGCATCGCTGCGTCGGTTTCGGATGAAGAGTCGATGTCACGGTTTCGCGTCGAACTACTCAACCGCTACGGGCGCGTAGATCTCGGTGTTGCCTGCCTCGGAGGATGGTACTACGGGTACAGCCTCCACAATATGCCTTTCGAACACTGGCAGCAGGTGATTCACAACAACCTGACGACTCACTTCCTCTGCATACGCGCGCTGGTATCGATCATGCAGGAGCGCAACAGTGGCGTGTACGTGATGATCAACGGCGGTGCCGCCGAGCTGATTGCACCCGAGGAGGGCGTAGTATCGATTGTGGCCGCCGCCCAGCTGATGATGTCGCGTGTACTCAAGCAGGAGGCGCACGCCACCAACATCCGCATTCACTCTCTGATGGCGTATCATCCAATCAAGACGCGCGGTCGCGGCAGCGAGGTTCTCGATGAGTGGCTGACTCCCGAGGAGGTCGGCGATTACGTGATTAAACTCTACACCGCAGAGGCCGCCAGCATCGAAAAGACCATTCACCGGCTCTACACTCGCAACCAGCCGCCGCGCTACGGCCGTTAGGCAGCCCGCGGCTCACGCGGAGCCACTGCTGCTGAGCATCTCGTGAATTGCTGCTGCCGCCTTGCGGCCCTCACCCATGGCCAGGATCACCGTGGCAGCGCCGAGTACGATATCACCACCGGCAAAAACGCGGTCCATCGATGTTCTGCCGTTTTCATCGGTGATGATGTTGCCCCACTTGTTGGCTTGAAGCTGCGGCGTGGTCTGGGTGATCAGCGGGTTGGAGTCGTTACCAATCGATACCAGTACGGTGTCTAGTTCAATAGTGCTTTCGCTGCCGGGGATCGCAATCGGGCGGCGGCGGCCGGATTCGTCGGGGGCACCCAGTTCGTACGACAGGCATTCAATCCCTGTCACGCGGTCCTGTTCATCACCCAGGATGCGTTTGGGGCTGCGCAGGAAGTGAAAGATCACCCCCTCTTCTTCGGCGTGGTCGACTTCTTCGGCGCGCGCCGGCATCTCCGTGCGGGTACGGCGGTAGATCACGTTGACCTCCGCGGCGCCCAGCCGCACCGCGGTCCGCGCGGCATCCATGGCTACGTTACCGCCGCCAAAGACGGCTACCTTCTTCGGCTGATAGATCGGGGTGTCGGCATGGCTCCGGTCGTAGGCCTTCATCATGTTGCTGCGCGTCAGGTACTCGTTGGCGGAGAACACTCCTACCAGGTTCTCGCCTTCTATGCCCAGGAACTTCGGCAGACCGGCGCCGGTTCCGATGAAGATCGCATCGTATCCATCTTTCTGCAGCAGGTCCTGCAGCTTTCGCGTGCGGCCAACCAGGAAGTTGGTCTTGATCTGGACACCCATCTTCTTCAGGGTCTCAATTTCCTGATCAACAATCGACTTCGGCAGGCGAAACTCAGGAATGCCGTAGATCATCACACCGCCGGGGCGATGGAACGCCTCCAGGATAGTCACTGCGTGGCCCTCCCGCCTGAGATCGGCGGCTACCGTGATGCTGGCGGGGCCACTGCCTACAACCGCCACCCGCTTGCCGGTTTGCGGTTTGACCTCCGGAACGCCGCCGCCGCTGTGCTCCCGGTCGCGATCGGCCACGTAGCGTTCGAGCCGCCCGATAGAGACCGACTGGAAAGGATCTTTCAGCGCCTTGCCAACGGTACAGTTTGCCTGACACTGGTTTTCCTGCGGGCACACACGTCCGCAGATGGCCGGTAACAGGCTGGCTTCACGGATGATATCAATCGAGGCGCCGTACTCCCGATCTTCAATCGCCTTGATGAAAGCCGGGATATCGATGCGAACCGGACATCCGTCGATACACGGCGCGTTCTTGCATTGCAGGCAGCGCATCGCTTCGATCTGCGCCTGCTCTTCGCTGTATCCGAAGGTCACCTCGGACATTGTGGAGCGTCGCTCGTGCGGGTCTTGTGCCGGCATCGGTTGCTGCGGCAGCTGCATGCGCTCCTTCCTGGACAGCTCCCGGCCTTCGATCGAGGCCAGTGTATCGAGGGCCTGCTGCTGTAACTGCTGCGGGGTCTGGTGGCTCATCGCTGAACCGCCTCGATCCTGCAATCGCGCCGCGCTTTTTCCTCCTGTTCGCGGTAGGCGCCCAGGCGCTTGAGCATATTATCGAAATCCACCTGGTGGCCGTCGAACTCGGGGCCATCGACGCATACAAATCGGGTCTGGTCAGCCACGGTTACCCGGCAACCACCGCACATCCCGGTTCCGTCAACCATAATCGTGTTAAGCGAGACTACCGTGGGTACGCCGAACGGCCGCGTGGTATCGGCGCAGAACTTCATCATGATCGGCGGGCCAATGGCCAGCGCCAGATTCGGCCTCGGCTCAGCCTGGCAGAGCTCTTTCAACGGCTCGGTAACCAGTGCCTTGCGTCCGTAGCTGCCGTCATCGGTGCAGACGATCAGCTCATCGGCCAGCGTCTGCATCTCGGCTTCCAGGATTATCAGTTCACGGCTGCGCGCGCCGATGACAACCGTCAGGCGGTTACCGGCGCGCTTCATTGCCTCTACTATCGGGTACAGCGGAGCAGCCCCGATACCGCCACCAACCGCAACTACGTGGCCGAAGTTTTCGATGTGCGTCGGTTTGCCGAGCGGGCCGAGCAGGTTTTCGATTTCGTCGCCCACGCTATAGTCTTTCAGCAGCCCCGTGGTGCGTCCCACCGCCTGAAAGATCAGCGTAATCGAGCCTTCATCGGTGTCGGCGTCGGCAATTGTCAGTGGTATCCGTTCTCCGTAGCTGGTATCGAGCTGCAGAATGACAAACTGGCCCGGCTTGCGTTCTTCGGCTATCAGAGGGGCTTCTACCCGTATGCGGAACACCTGCTGAGACAGCTGCTCTTTGGCGAGAATTCGATTCACAGTGTCCGTCCTTGGCGTAAGTATGGAATAGAACATTATAGCACGAAACTCGCGCTGCTCCAAGTCCAGAGATTGCATGCAACAAACGGGCGGTGAGACGTTGCGCGGTGTCATGCTTGTTTTTGCCGGCGCAGCGTACTATAGTGTGCTGCAGTCGGGAGGAACGCAGATGCAGTACGAGATAGTCGGCACTACCATGCCGCTGGTTCCGGTGACCCTGGCGCGGGGGGTATATTCCTGCCTTCCGATGCCCAGGCGCAAGTAAATGCGCGCTGCGCTATGAGCGGAACCGCTGTCAGCCTGCAGCCCCAACCGCCGCCGGAGCATCACCTGACATTCAGCGGATTCGGCGGACATGTGCTGCGCGGTTACCGGCTGGCTGAGCCGGTAGCGGCCAAGCTACCGCGCGTGGTAGCGCTGTTTGTACACGGCATGGCCGAACACGTACAGCGCTACGCGGCAACCGCGGTAGCGCTGTCTGCAATCGGCGCGGCAGGCTATGGCTACGATCAACGCGGTCACGGGCCGGCGGCGGCAGAGAACGGCTCGCTGGGATTTATCTCCAGGGATGACGGCTTTGCGCTGCTGGTCCGGGACCTCGTCTGCGTCATCGATCAGCTTCGTGCCGACTACCCCGGGGTGCCGCTGGTGCTGTTTGGACAGAGCATGGGATCACTGGTGATCCGCGACTACCTGCAGCGTTACAGTGATCACGCAGCGCGGTTGCACGCGGTGGTGCTCTCCGGTACCGTTGGTCATCCCGGTCCGGCTGGAAGACTGGGACTGCTCTACGCACTGGGGCTGCGTCATGTTCGTGGCGCCCGCAGTGCGGCGCGCGAGCTGGACCGGCTCACCTTCGGTTCGTACGGCAGGCGATTCCGGCCGGCGCGGACGGCATTCGACTGGCTGTCGCGTGAGCCGTCGGCGGTTGACGCCTACGCAAATGATCCGCTGTGCGGCTTCGTCTGCTCAAGCGGATTCTACGTTGATCTGCTGCGCGCGACACTTCGCACCAACAGTAGCCGCGCCGCTGCGGCTACGCCCGCATGCGTGCCGATGCTGCTGATATCCGGCGCTGCCGATCCGGTTGGAGGCTTTGGCCGCGCGGTGAAAGCGGTTGCGGCACGCTACCGGCGCGCCGGCGGCAGGCGCGTGACGCTGCGGCTGTTTGACGAGGCGCGCCACGAGCTCTACCACGAGACAAACCGCACCGAGGTCTGGGACCTGGTGAAACAGTGGTTACTGGAGGAAGCGCTATGAATCGAACCATCACTGCACTGCTGATTTTTGGAGCCCTGGGTCTGGTAGTGGGTTATCTGATCTTTGCGCGTAGCGGCGGGTCGTACCTGTCTATTCAGACTCTTATCTCACCGGCCGAGGGCCTGTTGGGCCGCATCGGCGAGGCGGCACGGCGCGTTCCGGAGATCCGTCGCAATATCCTGCTCACCGGGGCCGCCGGAGCAATCGGCGGTGTGGTTGTCAGTTCGCTGCGCCGCTGAGACCGCGGCTATACCTGGAGCATCGAGGCGTACGCACCCAGAGCACCATCGGCGTGGCCGGATAGAAGCTGCTGCGCAAGCAGCTTGCCGAGCTGAACGCCTTCCTGGTCAAAGCTGTTTATGTTCCACAGGAACCCCTGGAACATCACCTTGTTCTCGTAATGGGCCAACAGCGCCCCGAGTGTATGTGGCGTAAGACGCTCTGCGTAGAGCAGGCTGGACGGGCGTCCACCGCTGAAGCTCTTGTTGGGATTGGCATCGCTCTTGCCGTGTGAGAACGCGACAATCTGCGCCGCCAGGTTGGCGTTGAGCTTGCTCTGGCTGGTCGAACCGTCAACGGTGATGTCGGTTTGCAGTTGTGACGATTGAAAGCCGATGAACTGCAGCGGCACGATGTTGGTTCCCTGGTGCAGCAGCTGATAGAAACTGTGCTGGCCGTTGGTTCCCGGTTCGCCAAAGATGATCGGCCCGGTGGAGTAGTCGATGGCTTCGCCGTAACGGTTGACGCTCTTGCCGTTACTCTCCATGTCCAGCTGTTGCAGGTGCGCCGGAAAGCGCGACAGAGCCTGGCTGTACGGCAGTACCGCCGTGGCAGGATAACCGAGAATGTTACGTTCATAGATTCCGATCAGCGCGTCCATCAACGCGGCGTTACTGCGCGCGTTCCTGTTCAGTGCGCTGCGGTCGGCATCGTGCGCGCCGCGCAGAAACTCCGCTACAATCCGTTCGCCGAGAGCCAACGTCAGAATGGTGCTGCCAACCGCACTGGTGCTGGAGTAGCGGCCGCCGATGTAATCGTCAATGAAGAACGCGTCGAGATAGCTATCCGATGACGCCAGCGGGCTGGTCTGAGAGGTAACCGCTATCATGTGCTTATGTGGCTCGAGCCCTGCAATTTTCGCGCGCTGCATCAGTTCAACCACAAACGCCTCGTTGGTCAGAGTCTCCTGGGTTGTGCCGCTTTTCGAGACCAGGATGAACAGCGTGGTCTGCGGGTCCAGTTGTGACATCACCTCGGCGGCATCGTCCGGGTCAACGTTGGAGATGAAGTGCGCCCGCATCTTCAATCCCTCAGCGGAGGCCAGCGCGTAGTTCTTCAGCGCGAGGTAGATAGCCCGCGGGCCGAGGTCCGATCCGCCGATACCGATCTGCACAACGGTGTCGAACGGTTTACCGGTAGACCCCTTGATCCGGCCCCGGTGAACCGCTGAAGCAAACTCTGCAACGCGACGGTGCTGCTGGTCGTAGAACTGCGCCAGCCCGTCGGCGGCTTCAAGCAGAGATTGCGTCAGTTGCCCGCGCGTCAGGTGATGCAGCACCATCCGCTGCTCACCGCTGTTGATAACTTCGCCGGCCGCGAGGGCCTCGAACTTGTCTATGCACTGTTGTTCCTCGGCCAGCTCTGCCAGCGCGTGCTCAATTTCGGCAGTGATGCCTTTGGCGGCGTAGTTGTAGCGCAGCGCATCGGTGATCGGAATCTCCTGTTCACCGGCCGCTGCGCTCTCAACCGGTTTCTGCAGCGGACGCGTCAGTGTCTGCAGTCGGGCAAAGCTGCGGCTGTTGCTCAGGTTATTCCAGGTGACACTCTTCATAGTAGGCTCCTTGAAGGCTGATTGTGCACAAAAACCAGCACTACTTCTCGTGGAAGCTCGCCATCTCCCTCATCTCACGGGCCGGACCTTCATCGGCTTCCATGTCGCGGTGCACAATCGCGCCGACACCGGTGGCCAGGCCGTAGAGCTTGATAAAGCCGCTGGCGTCGCTGTGGTCGTAACTGGATTCTCCGAACGACGCCAGTTCCTCGAGGTAGAGCGAGTAGTCCGACTTACGGCCGGTCACGATGGCGTTTCCTTTGTAGAGCGTGATTCGCACGCTGCCGGTAGCGTACTGTGCGGCCTTGCTCATATAGGCATCCATCGACTCGCGGAAATGGGTGAACCACTTGCCGGCGTATACGATATCGGCGTACTTGAGCGCCATCGTGTTTTTCATCGCCAGGGTCTCAAAGTCCATGGTAATCATTTCCAGTTCTCGCAGCGCGATGTTGAGGATCGTACCGCCGGGAGTTTCGTATACGCCGCGGCTCTTCATGCCGACAAGTCGGGTCTCGACTACGTCAACGCGTCCTACGCCGTTTTCTGCACCCAGCGTGTTGAGGCGCTGCAGCAGCGGCAGCGGATCGAGCCGCTGGCCGTCGATCCCAACCGGTATGCCCTTCTCGAAGTCGATGACCACTTCGGTTTCTTTGTCCGGGGCTTCCTGCGGTGACCTGGTGAGCTGGTACATCGGCTCCGCGGGGCGGTTCCAGGTATTCTCGAGTTCGCCACCTTCGTGACTCATGTGCCATAGGTTCCAGTCGCGCGAGTAGATGTTCTTCTCGGAGATGTTCCCGAGCGGTATATCGTGCGCGCGTGCGTAGTCAATTGCCTGCTGACGTGAGCGTATGTTCCACACGCGCCACGGCGCAATAACGTGCAGGTGCGGTCCAAGCGCTTTGTACGTCAGCTCAAAGCGCACCTGGTCGTTGCCCTTGCCGGTACAGCCGTGCGCCACGGCATCGGCCCCCTCGGCTATCGCTACCTTCACCTGATGTTTGGCCTGCAGCGGGCGCGCAATCGAGGTGCCGAGCAGATACTTGCCTTCGTAGACCGCTCCGGCGCGCAGCAGCGGGAACAGGAAGTCGCGCACAAACTCTTCGCGGCAATCGATGATGTGCAGCTTTGAAGCGCCGGAGGCTTTGGCCTTGCGCTCCATACCGTCCCAGTCTTCTTGCTGCCCCACGTTGGTACAGACGCCGATTACCTCAGCGTTGTTGTAGTTCTCGCGCAGCCACGGGATAATGATGGAGGTATCCAGCCCGCCCGAGTAAGCCAGAACAATTTTGCGAATCTCTTGATCACTCATACAGGTCTCCTTTGAATTGTGCCGCCACGGATTCCAGCACTGATGCCAGTATTGAGCAGCCCTGGTCGATTTCGCCCTCGGAAATCACCAGCGGTGGGGCAATCCGAATGACATTTGAGCCCGAGCGCAATATCAGCAAGCCGTTCTCGCGCGCGTTGTCCAGGATGGCAGCCATAATATCGGGCAGCCGTTGCCCGGCGGCGATCGGCATTCCGCGCAGCAGGCCCATCCCGCACGGTGTGCCCACAAACGGAAACCGCTGCTGCAACTGCGAGAGCCGCTGTTCCAGATGCGCCGCGCGATGGCGCACATCGGCCAGAAAAGCCGAATCGTCGACAATCTCCCACACGCGCAGCGCCACCGCGGTTGTCACCGGGCCGCCGCCAAACGTGCTGCCGTGATCGCCTACGTTGAGCTGCTGGTTGATGCGGCGGCTGATAAGGGTTGCCGACAGCGGCAGCCCGCCGCCAAGCGGCTTTGACAGCGAAACGATGTCCGGCCGCAGCGCGACAGATTCGCTGGCAAAAAGGTGTCCTGTACGGCCAAGGCCGGTCTGAACCTCATCGGCTATCAGTATCGCCTTGTGCGTGCGGCAGAGCCGGTTCAGCGCTTCGGCAAACTCGGGCGTCATGCTGGTAAGCCCGCCTTCACCCTGCACAACCTCCGCAATCACTCCTGCGAAGCTGTCATCGAGGATCTGTTCCAGGGCAGCTACATCGTTGAACGGCGCATAGACGCACCCGGGAACCAGCGGCTCAAACGGCTCGCGGTACTTTGGGTTGTGTGTCAGTGACAGCGCGCCCATTGTGCGCCCGTGAAACCCGTTGTGAAAACTGAGCAGTTTGTCCTTGTTGCCTCCGTGGGTGCGATGCGCGTAGACCCGCGCGTACTTGATCGCAGCTTCGTTGGCCTCTGCGCCGCTGTTGCCGAAGTGCACCGCTGCAAAGTCCGGGTCCCAGGCGCCGATGCGCGCCTGGCTCAGGCGGTGCGCCAGGCGCAGCGTTGGTTCAGTAGTGTAAAGGTTGGAAACGTGGATCAGTCTGCGCATCTGGGCCGCGGCAATATCGGCCAGGTCGTCACGGCCGTATCCCAGCGCGTTGACAGCGATACCGGCACCCATATCGAGATAGCGATTACCGGCACGGTCAAAGAGCCATGCACCGTCTCCGTGGTCGATTGTCAGCAGGTCAGCAGCGTAGTTGCGCGGCAGGTTGTGCTCACCGGAAAAAGGTGAAGTCTCAGTCATGCTCGATCCTTGTTCCCGTCTCGCCCAGCAACAGGCGCTGCAGCGAGCCGGCTTGAGTATAGCGGCCTATGATAATCCTTTTTACGCCGTTATTCAAAGCGTGTACGCAGGCCCGTGACTTCACCGCCATGCCGCCACTGATGATTCCCTCCACAATCTGCGCTTCTACCGCGGCAGCCGCAAGCCGCTCGATTGGAGTGCCGTCCCCGGCGAGGATCCCAGCGGTGTCCGACAGAAAAAGCAGCGTGTCCGCGTGGAGCGCGATGGCTATTTGAAGCGCCGCGTCATCGGCGTTCAGATTGAGCCCACCGCCCTCACCATCGGTGAAGGTCGAGGCCATGACCGGCAGGTAGGCGGCAGACAGCAGTGTGGTCAGCAGCGTCGGATCGCAGCGGTGCACTCTGCCGGTTCGGCTCGGTTCACCCTGGGGATCTGATATCGGCGTTCCAAGAAAGGTCGCACCGTCGGAGCCTGAGATCCCTACCGCCGGCACGCCTCGGGCAACCAGAGCCCGCACAATCCGCTTGTTGACTGCACCGCACAGGACCATGTCGACCACGTCCATCTCGGCCACACTGGTCATGCGAACGCCATCGACAAAAACCGGCTCGATACCGAGTATGCGGCCGAGTGCGCTGACTCTGGCGCCACCACCGTGCACCAGCACTACCGCGGCCTGGCTGCGCAGTTGGCTCAGCTCGGCTAGAAACTCGCTGAAGGTCCTCTGATCCTCGGCTGATGATCCGCCGACTTTTATCACTACGGTTGATTTCTCTTTCATACAGGTCTCGTGTTCGTTTGGGTTTAATGGCGAGTCCGGCGCGGCAGCCGATCAGAACTCGCCGTAACTACGCAAGCCTTCGGACTCATCAAAACCAAAGCGCAGGTTCATGTTCTGCACCGCCTGGCCCGAGGCTCCTTTTACCAGGTTGTCGATTGCGGAGAACAGCAGCAGTTCCTGGTCCTCTACATGCCAGCCGATGTCACAACGGTTGGAGTTGCGGACCCAGCGTGTCTGCGGAATACGCTCGTCCAGCAGGCGAATGAACGGCCTGGTCCCGTAGGCTTCTTTGAACGCCGCGGCTACTGTTTCTGATGTGACGCCTTTGCGCAGCGTGCAGGAAGTGGTCACGCCGATGCCCTGCTTGATCGGTACCAGGTGCGGGGTGAATAGAACAGACAGCTGTTTGCCCGAGCGCGAAAGGTGAAAGTGAATCTCCGACCAGTGCCGATGCAGTGTACCGGGGCTGTAGGCGTTGACGTTTTCCGTGCGCTCGCTGAACAGCAGGTTGACACTCTCTTTGCGGCCGGCACCAGAAATCCCCGACAACGCGTTGGCCACGACTCTTCCCTGGATGAGCCCTCTGCGCGCCAGCGGCAGCAGCGGAAGCAGCGTAGCGGTGGGGTAGCAACCGGGATTGCCGATTATGTCGGCGCTACGGATCTCTTTCTCGTACCACTCCGACAGACCGTAGCACGCTTTGAGCTGCAGATCTCTACGCGGTGGCGGCTGACCGTAGGCGCGCGTAAAGAGCGCAGTATCGGATATGCGGAAGTCGGCCGAAAGATCTATCACAACGCTGGAGTTGAAGAACGGTTCGCATACCTCGGCCGATTTCAGGTGCGGCAGCGCCGAGAAGACAACGTCGGGCTTTGCTGCTACCGCGCTTTCGATACTGACCAGAACACCATCGCAACGCGAGCGCAGCGCGGTTGCCAGCCCCGGATCGATCTCGCTCAGGGTGCTGCCGGGTTTCGAAGACGAAGCCGGAAGCACCGTGCGGACCTGGGGATGCTGCGATAGTATCCTGAGCAGGACCATTCCGGTGTACCCGGTAGATCCCAGAACGGCAACGCGCATCGGCTATTCCTCGAATTCGGGAGCTTTTTCTTTTAGCTTCAGCAGCAGTGCTTCACGCGTTGTACCTTCGCGCAGGATGGCAATCACGGTATCGTTGCCGGCAACGGTGCCGAGAATCTCTGCAATACTCAGGTTATCGAGCGCAAAGCCAACGCTATCGGCATGGCCGGTGAGTGTGCGAACCACCGCGGCCGGTCCCGAGAGCTCTATTGAAACATAGCCGCGCAGAAAATCCTGGACGTAACTGCGCTCTGACTCACGGCGCTCCTCCTCACTCGGAAGCGTATAGGCGTATCCGGTGGGCCCCTCGGCGATCTTGCCCACTTTGAGCAACTTGAGATCGCGCGAGAGCGTTGCTTGCGTCACGCGGAAGCCTTCTTCGTTGAGATAGCGCAATAACTGTTCCTGA
>SKLB01000107.1 GCA_007123465.1 Spirochaetales bacterium | reverse complement strand
GGTTGCCGGTGGCCGTTACGTAGATGTCGGCCTGCGGCAGCGCATCTTCAACGGTTACCACGCTGTAGCCGGCCATGGTGGCCTGCAGCGCACAGATCGGATCGATCTCGCTGACCAGCACTCTGGCGCGCAGCGCCGAGAGCGCCTCGGCGCAGCCCTTGCCGACATCACCGTAGCCGCACACCAGTGCGGTCTTGCCGGCAATCATCACATCGGTGGCGCGTTTGATTCCGTCAACCAGGCTCTCGCGGCAGCCGTAGACGTTGTCAAACTTGCTCTTGGTGACCGAGTCGTTGACGTTGATCGCCGGGAACAGCAGGCTGCCTTCGCGCTGCATCTGGTAGAGGCGGTGCACTCCGGTTGTGGTCTCCTCCGAGACGCCGCGGATCTCCGCCACGCTGCGCTGCCAGAATCCCGGGCTCTCGGCCAGGCTCTCTTTCAGCAGGCCGTTGACTATCGCCATCTCTTTGTTGTTCTGATCGTTGTCCAGGATTGAAGGATCCTGCTCGGCCTGGTAGCCGCGATGCACCATCAGCGTTGCGTCACCGCCGTCATCCACAATCAGTTGCGGTCCCGAACCGTCGGGCCAGGTGAGCGCTTCGCGGGTGCACCACCAGTACTCTTGCAACGTCTCGCCTTTCCAGGCGTACACCGGTACCCCGCGCGGATCATCGGCGGTTCCTTCGAGCTCGGGCGGACCGACTACAACTGCCGCGGCGGCGTGGTCCTGGGTCGAAAAGATGTTGCACGATGCCCAGCGCACGTCTGCGCCCAGTGCGCACAGGGTCTCGATCAGGACTGCTGTTTGAATGGTCATGTGCAGACTGCCCATGACACGCACACCGGCCAGCGGTTTCTGTGGCCCGTACTTCTCACGGGTGGCTATCAGCCCCGGCATCTCTTTCTCGGCAATAGCGATCTCCTTGCGGCCAAACTCCGCCAGGCTCAGATCGCGTACCTTCCATTGTATTGCTGTTTCAACTGCTGTACTCATACTCTCTCTCCTGCATCATTGCGTGTTCGTTCAGTGCGCTGCGCGCGAGGCAAGCCGCGCGGCTTCGGCCGCTCCAGCTCGTCATCGCTGACGTTGGCCAATACGTCTATCAGCGTGCCCATGCCGGCTCCCTGTCGACCTGCAGTTCAGCGCCAACAACACCCAGCAGGCTGGTGGTCTTGTCAGTCTGCTCCCAGGTGAAGCTGTCTTCACCGCGGCCGAAGTGTCCATAGGCCGCAGTGGGCCGATAGATAGGGCGCTTCAGCTTCAGTGTACGTCCGATGCCTGCCGGCGTGAGGTCAAAGACCTCACGCACCGCCTCGGCCAGTGCGGTTTCTTTGGCGGCCGACGTGCCGAAGGTCTGTACCCGTACCGAAACCGGGAACGGAACGCCGATGGCGTAGGCCAGGCTGACCTCGGCCTTTTCTGCAAGCCTGGCGGCTACGATGTTCTTGGCCACGTAGCGCGCCATGTAGGCCGCCGAGCGGTCGACCTTGCTGGGATCCTTGCCGCTGAAGGCTCCACCGCCGTGGCGACCCATGCCGCCGTAAGTGTCCACGATGATCTTGCGCCCGGTCAGTCCTGAATCGCCGTGCGGTCCCCCGGTGACAAAGCGCCCGGTCGGGTTGACGTAATACATCGTATCGCTATCCAGTAGTTCGGTTTGACTCAGAATCGGGGTTATGATCTGGTCGATCACCGTGTCGCGGATTTCTTCGTAGGCCACCTCGGGGTGATGCTGATGGCTGACCACCACCGAGTCGATTCTGACCGGACGCCCGCTTTCATCGTAGCGCAGGGTTACCTGACTCTTGCTGTCGGGCCGCAGCCAGCCGATTGCCTCGCTCTTGCGCAGTTCAGCGGCGCGCTTGAGAATTTGATGAGCATAGGTAATCGGTGCCGGCATCAGTTCGGGGGTCTCGTTGCAGGCGTAGCCAAACATCATGCCCTGGTCGCCGGCGCCCTGCTCCTGGTAGAGTCCTTTACCGGTGCTGACACCCTGCGAGATATCCGGGCTCTGCGAGTGCAGCATGTTGGCAACGCTCATGCTGCCGGCATCCAGCCCAAACGCGGGATCGGTATAGCCGGCATCCGCGGCGGTTGCGCGCGCGATATTCTGGATATCGAGCGAGGCTCTTGTGGTTATCTCACCGCCGACCAGCACCATGCCCGTAGTAGTGAAGGTCTCGCAGGCTACCCGTGAATCCGGATCCTGTTGCAGACAGGCGTCGAGTACCGCGTCTGATATCTGGTCGGCCAGTTTGTCGGGATGGCCCTCGCTGACCGATTCCGATGTGAAGAGGTAGCCGTCTCCGTGGCCGTTATTGCTGTTTCCGTTCGCCATGTTCTTACTCCTTGGGTGTTCGTCACCGAAAGGTAATTCCGGCACGAATATTTCGTATACCAATAATTTGTGTTGGAAGTATTCGTGTTATGCACGCTTTGTTCAAGCCCTTTGCTTGATTTTCTTTGCCTTTCGGTGTAGAAGGGATCAATGAAGACCCTGCATTCCTGTCGATGTTGCGGATAGTCATGAACGAGACTCCGCGACAGAATGGCACCGGGATGGTCGAGCCGCTATTCATTCACCTGACAAAACGTCTGCGGGTAATCGCTCGTGCGTTCAACAAGTATTCTAAATACCTTCAGGAGCATCACAGGATCACGATCCCCCAGGTGATCTGCCTGCGCGAGGTTCACGAACACGGGCCGCTGACGCTTGGCGCGCTGACCAGGATTGTATCGCTCAACAACAGCACCGTGAGCGGAATCGTTGACCGGCTCGAGAAGCAGGAGCTGCTGCAGCGGGTTCGAACCAGCAGCGATCGGCGCCAGATCCATCTGCAGATGACCGATAAGGGGCTTCACTTCCTGACCACTATTCCAACTCCCGTCCCCGAGCGTTTCATAGAGGGAATGAGCCGTTTTTCGGACAGCGAGATCGACCGCATTGTCTGGGCCGTGGACCAGCTGGCCGAGCTTCTCGGCGATGAGGAACATCAGCAGCAGTGACCGCGCAGTCACTGCGCCGGCGGGATCAGCACGCTGCGGCGGCGGCGCTCTTCGGCAACGACGCGATTCACGTTCCGTTGCCCAACCGGTCCAAGCAGACCCTCGGTCTCAGTGGTGTGCGGTCGATACCAGCCGAATCGGCGGAAGAAATCTCCCAACGGGCCGCTGCAGAAGTCGAGGCCCCGGCGTGCAAAGAACGTGTTGCGCAGCAATCGCAGCTGCTCGAGCGTCAACAGCCGCAGGTAATCTGGTTTCAGTTCCAGATACTCAAACGCCCACGCTTCACCCTCCGACGGTGTTGTTCTGAGCCACCAGGGTACCGGCTCGAGACTGAGCCGGAAAACGTCTGAGAGGCCGGGCTCCACCGTATCGCTGTGGATCTCGAAGTCACGGCGGCCGATTGAGACTACCACCGAATCAGGCTGACTGCCGAATTCGTAGCCGTCGACCCAGTGTTCGGCCTGATTGTGAACCTGGACCGCAATGGTCCCGATCGCACCGCTCCAGGTGCTGCCGGTGCCGTAGAGGTACTCCACGGTACGCAGCAGCCGATCGCGGCCGTACGTGGCGCGGAAGCGCACGCGCGTGGCGGTAAGCTGCTCTGCGGGAAACTCGACCTGCTTCACAAACCAGCTTTGAACACGCGG